>NZ_JAMYMV010000034.1:0-66512 GCF_040318715.1 Mesorhizobium sp. M1050
TCGTTTTTGTTTCATCTCCGACTCCCCAGGGGGGGGGGGGGTCCCCCCCCCCCCCCAACCCGGACCTGCGGTCCGACCTCCCCACAAGGGGGAGGTGGAGGGCTGGCGCTTTTCGCGACGGCTATGGTCTCGACAGGAAAACTCACTTCGCGACCTGCCTCGCCCCAGCACCCGCCGCCGGTTCAACCGACGAAATCTCGTGCGTCAGCGTGTTGCGGGTGACCTTCAGCCAAGCCCGGCAGCCGCTGCCATGGTACCAGTATTCGCTGGTCTGCCCGGCGATATTGTCGCGCAGATAGACATAGTCAAAGACCTCGTCCTCCGAGGCGCCGGCCACCGGCCGCACCGGCTTAGCATCGCCGAGATAGGTGAACTCGCCGAGTTCACGTTCGCCGCAGAAGGGACAGACAATGCGCATGCTGTTCTAGGCCGCCTTCAATGCAGGTTCGGTTGGGCGCCCTGGCCCTTTTCGTCGATCATCGCGCCCGTCCGGAACCGGTCGAGGCGGAACCTTGCAGCTTCTGCGTGCGATTCATCGCGGGCCAGAAGGTGGGCGAACACGAAGCCCGAGCCCGGCGTCGCCTTGAAGCCGCCATAGCACCAGCCGGCGTTGATGTAGAGCCCGTCCACCGGGCTCTTGTCGATGATCGGCGAGCCATCCATCGACATGTCCATGATGCCGCCCCACTGGCGCAGCAGGCGCACGCGGCCGATCATCGGCATCAGCGCCATGCCGCCCTCGCAGACGTCCTCCATCACAGGCATGTTGCCGCGCTGGGCATAGGAATTGTAGCCGTCTATGTCGCCGCCGAAGACCAGCCCGCCCTTGTCTGACTGGCTGACATAGAAATGGCCGGCGCCGAAGGTCATGACGCCGGGGATGAGCGGTTTGATCGCCTCGGAGACGAAGGCCTGCAGCACATGGCTTTCGATCGGCAGGCGCAAACCGGCCATCGCCGCGACGCGCGAGGAACTGCCGGCAACAGCCATGCCGACCTTTCCGGCGCCGATCTTGCCGCGCGACGTCTCGACGCCGGTCACCTTGCCGTTGGCGTCGCGGGTGAACCCCGTCACCTCGCAGTTCTGGATGATGTCGACGCCGAGCGCGCTTGCCGCATGGGCATAGCCCCAGACCACGGCATCGTGGCGCGCCGTGCCACCGCGCCGCTGCAGGAGCCCGCCTTGCACGGGAAAGCGCGCATTGTCGAAGTTCAGGAACGGTATCATCTTCTTGACGGCGGCGAGGTCGAGCAGTTCGGCGTCGATGCCGTTGATGCGCATCGTGTTGCCGCGCCGTGCATAGGCGTCGCGCTGTGCGTCGGAGTGGTAGAGGTTGATGACGCCGCGCTGGCTGACCATCGTGTTGTAGTTGAGGTCCTGCTCCATCCGCTCCCACAGCTTCATCGACAGTTCGTAGAAGCCGGTGTTGCCGGGCAGGCCGTAATTGGAGCGGATGATGGTGGTGTTGCGGCCGGCATTGCCGGAGCCGATCCAGCCTTTTTCGAGCACGGCGACGTTTCTGATGCCGTACTCGCTGGCCAAGAACCAGGCGGTTGCCAGCCCGTGGCCGCCGCCGCCGATGATCACCACGTCGTAGTGATCCTTCGGCGTGGCGTCACGCCACGTGCGTTGCCAGTTCTTGTGGCCGGACAGGGCGGCGCGGGCGAGCGAGAAGATCGAATATTTCATACGTTCATTCCGAGGTCGCTCGCATCCCGCCGGGTCGTCAGATATCCAGCGTGTGGTCGCGCTCCCATTGCGTGAAGTGCGAAGCATAGGAATTCCATTCCTGGTGCTTCAGCTTTAGGTAGGCCGACGAGAATTCCTCACCCAGCGCCGCCTTGAGCGATTTGTCGTTGTCGAACTCGCGCAACGCATCGAGCAGGTTGAGCGGCAGCTTCGGCGCGCCCTCCACCGTATGGCCGTGCTGGTACATGTCGATGTCGTAGCGCCTGCCCGGATCGGCTTTCGAGCGGATGCCGTCGAGGCCGGCCGCGATGATGACCGCCTGCAGCAGATAAGGGTTGGCGGCACCATCCGGCAGGCGCAGTTCGAAGCGGCCGGGACCGGGCACGCGCACCATGTGGGTGCGGTTGTTGCCGGTCCAGGTCACCGTGTTCGGTGCCCAGGTGGCGCCCGAAATGGTGCGCGGCGCGTTGATACGCTTGTAGGAATTGACTGTCGGGTTGGTGATGGCGGCCAGCGCAGAGGCATGCTTCATGATGCCGCCGAGGAAATTCCTGCCCTTCGCCGACAGGCCGAGTTCCATCGCATTGTCGGCGAAGACGTTGGTCTTGCCGGCCTTGTCCCACACCGAGATATGGGCATGGCAGCCATTGCCGGTCAGTCCCTGGAAGGGTTTGGGCATGAAGGTCGCTCGAAGGCCATGCTTTTCCGCGATCGACTTGACCATGAATTTGAAGAAGGAATGCTTGTCGGCGGTCGCCAGCGCGTCGTCGAATGCCCAGTTCATCTCAAATTGGCCGTTGGCGTCCTCGTGGTCGTTCTGGTAGGCGCCCCAGCCGAGCGCGAGCATGTGGTCGCAGATTTCCGCGATGACATCGTAGCGGCGCATCACCGCCTGCTGGTCGTAGCAAGGTTTCGACGCCGTATCGTATTCGTCGGAAATCGTCTTGCCGTCCGGGGAAATCAGGAAGAACTCGGCCTCGACGCCGGTCTTGACATGCATGCCATCACTGGCGGCTTCCGCGATCAGCCGCTTCAGCGTGTTGCGCGGCGCCTGGTCGACCTCCTTGTCGTCCATGATGCAGTTGGCGGCGACCCAGGCGACTTCAGGCTTCCACGGCAGCTGGATGACCGAATTCGGGTCCGGCACCGCCAGCATGTCGGGATGCGCCGGCGTCAGATCGAGCCAGGTGGCAAAGCCGGCAAAGCCGGCGCCATCC
Source organism: Mesorhizobium sp. M1050 (assembly GCF_040318715.1). Taxonomy (NCBI): domain Bacteria; kingdom Pseudomonadati; phylum Pseudomonadota; class Alphaproteobacteria; order Hyphomicrobiales; family Phyllobacteriaceae; genus Mesorhizobium; species Mesorhizobium sp. M1050. The sequence continues at coordinate 2,907 of NZ_JAMYMV010000034.1, forward strand.
TTCTGCATGTCGGCGATCGCCTGCGCCGGCACCAGCTTGGCACGCTGGCCACTGAACAGGTCAGTGTAGGAAATCATGAAGTATTTGACGTTTTTCGCCCTTGCGAATTCAGCAAGATCAAGTGTCACCGCAGTTCCCCATTTTTGTCGATTGTTGGCCCCAGAGCATGTGGGCTTCGGCCCTTCGTTGATCAGAAGCCGTTCTTCCCCGGTATCCAGTTGGTGCCGGCCAGCGGCACGCCGGCCATGGCGGCTGCCTCGATCGTCAGTGCGACAAGGTCCTCGGGCTCGAGATTGTGCAGGCTGTTCTTGCCGCACGCGCGGGCGATCGTTTGAGCCTCGAGCGTCATCACCTTGAGGTAGTTCGCCAGCCGGCGTCCGGCGGCGATGGGATCGACCCGCTTCATCAGTTCCGGGTCCTGCGTGGTGATGCCGGCCGGGTCGCGCCCCTCGTGCCAGTCGTCATAGGCGCCGGCCGTGGTTCCGAGTTCGTTATACTCCGCCTCCCAGTGCGGATCGTTGTCGCCGAGCGCGACAAGGGCAGCCGTGCCGATCGAGACCGCATCGACGCCGAGCGCCAGCGCCTTGGCGACATCGGCGCCGTTGCGGATGCCACCGGAGACGATCAGCTGCACCTTGCGGTGCATGCCGAGATCCTGCAGCGCCTGCACCGCCGGCCTGATGCAGGCAAGTGTCGGCTGGCCGACATTCTCGATGAACACTTCCTGGGTCGCGGCGGTACCGCCCTGCATGCCGTCGACGACGACGACATCGGCGCCGGCCTTCACGGCAAGCGCAGTGTCGTAATAGGGCCGCGCGCCGCCAACCTTGACGTAGATTGGCTTCTCCCAGTCGGTGATTTCACGCAGTTCGAGGATCTTGATCTCGAGATCGTCGGGACCGGTCCAGTCCGGGTGGCGCGAGGCCGAGCGCTGATCGATGCCTTTCGGCAGCGTACGCATTTCGGCGACGCGGTCGGAGATCTTCTGGCCAAGCAGCATGCCGCCGCCGCCTGGCTTGGCGCCCTGGCCGACGACCACCTCGATGGCATCGGCCCGGCGCAAATCGCGCGGGTTCATGCCGTAGCGGGAGGGCAGGTATTGATAGACCAGCTGCTTGGAATGGCCGCGCTCCTCCTCGGTCATGCCGCCATCGCCCGTGGTGGTCGAGGTGCCGGCCAGCGTCGCGCCGCGCCCAAGTGCTTCCTTGGCAGGCCCCGACAGCGAACCAAAGCTCATGCCGGCGATGGTGATCGGGATCTTCAGCTCTATCGGCTTCTTGGCGTGGCGCGAACCCAGCACCACGCTGGTGTCGCAGCGTTCGCGATAGCCTTCGAGCGGGTAACGCGAGATCGAGGCGCCGAGGAACAGGAGGTCGTCGAAATGCGGCAGCTTGCGTTTGGCACCGCCACCACGGATGTCATAGATGCCGGTCGCCGCGGCACGGCGAATTTCGGAAAGCGTATAGTCGTCGAAGGTCGCGGATTTGCGCGGCGTCGTCGGCGGGTTCCTGTAGGTCATGCTGCCTCAATACGCGTCGGCGTTGTCGATATTGAAATTGTAGAGCGTGCGCGCCGAGCCGTAGCGCTTGAATTCCGAGGGCTTGACGCCGGTGACGCCGGCGCGGTCGAGCAGGCCCTGCAGCAATTCCAGGTGCTCGGTCCGCATCTCCTTGGCAACGCAGTCGGCACCCAGGCTGCCGACCTTGCCGCGCACGAACAGCCGCGCCTCGTAGATGGAATCGCCCAGCGCGTCGCCGGCATCGCCAAGCACCACCAGATTGCCGGACTGCGCCATGAACGCAGACATGTGGCCGATATTGCCGTGAACGACGATGTCGATCCCCTTCATCGAAATGCCGCAGCGCGACGAGGCGTTGCCCTCGATGACCAGCAGGCCGCCCCTGCCGGTGGCGCCGGCATACTGGCTGGCGTCACCCTTGATGGTGATCGACCCCGACATCATGTTCTCGCCGACACCGGGACCCGCCGAGCCATGCACGGTAATCGTGCTGCCGGAATTCATGCCGCCGCAGTAATAGCCGACGCTGCCGCGCACATCGATGGCGACAGGCTGGTCGACGCCAACTGCGACCGAATGACTGCCTTTCGGATGGAGCACCTCCCAGGCTGTTTCATTCGAGCCGGGAGCCAGATTGTGAAGCGCCTGGTTGAGTTCGCGCAGCGACATCTGGTCGAGATCGAAGACTCGAGGGTCGTGCGCCGTCGTCTTTGAAAGGCTGATTGCCGGCATGAACTCAGTGCTCCCAGAAATAGACGGTTGCGGGCTCGGGTTCCCAGACCCTCGCATTGTCTATGCCGGGCAGTTTGGTCAGCGCGCGATATTCCGAGCCGAAGGCGACATACTGGTCGGTCTCGGCCATCACGGCGGGCTTGCAGGCGATCGGGTCGCGCACCACGCCAAAGCCGTTCTTGGTGCCGACGACGAAGGTGAAGAAGCCGTCGAGATCCGAAAGCGTGCCTTCCAGCGCTTCGCCCAGATTCTTGCCATGCGCCATCTGCGAGGAGAGATAGGCGGCGGCGACCTCGGTGTCGTTCTCGGTCTCGAAGGTCATGCCTTCGCGGATCAGCTCTCGGCGGACATTGTTGTGATTGGACAGCGAACCATTGTGCACCAGGCACTGATCGGCCCCAGTCGAGAACGGATGCGCGCCCATCGTCGTCACTGCCGATTCCGTCGCCATGCGGGTATGGCCGATGCCATGCGTGCCGGTCATCTTGCGGACATCGAAGCGATCGACGACAGCCTCGGGCAGGCCAACTTCCTTGTAGATCTCGACAACGTCGCCGGCGCCCATGATACGGATGTCGGGGCGTAGCGCCTGGATGGTCTCGCGCGCCTCGTCGATTTTGGCGGGCGTGGTCCTGACGACCGCATGGGTGGATTTCACCGCGATCGTCACCGGCGTGCCGATGGCCTTGGCGAGTTCCGCCTCGAGGCCGCGGAAATCGCGCTCCGGCTTGGCTGACTGGATGGTGATCTTGGCCTCGTCTTTGGAAGGCGCGCCATAGATGGCGATGCCGGCGCTGTCCGGGCCGCGATCACTGAGCGAGATCAGCATCTGCGACAGCATCGCCCCAAGCTGGGGTTCCAGCGCCTTGTCTTTCAAAAACAGTCCGACAATCCCACACATGTCAGCCTCCCAACGTTTGTAACTATGAGATGATGTATCGAATGCGTTGGCGAAATTCAATCGTATGAAAAAAATTTTCCTCTGGTTACGTATGTGGCGTAATGCCGCCATGCGAATTATCGCTGCCTGTCCGCGCATTGTGAACCCATTTGGCGGTGCGGATGCGGGCGATCTTGTAAGCGTCGAGGATCGATAAGGCATAGATCAGGAAACCGCCGGCCTGCCGGCCGACGAAGCTGGCGTCAGGCGACGCGATCTTGGCCGTGACGCATGCCAGGATCACCATGAAGAAGAGGAACTGCAGGCCGCGCACCGGCACGCCGAGAATGACATGTCCGCTTGCCGGCAGCACGATTGCGGCGCAGAGAACCAGATAGGGATTGGTCGGTGACGGGGTGGAACTGGTCATGCGGCCTGCCGTTCGCTTTTGTTGATGGCGTCGCGCAGCGCCGATACCGATACCAGCAATCTTTCGATCAATGCTGGATCGAGTGTGGTGCCGCCAAATTCGGCTTGCCGGAAAACGCCGTAGCGCGCCCGCTCGGCCTCGGCCAACAGCCAGACGATACGCACTCCGTTCGGGGTGATCAGCAGTTCCTTGGCGCGGCCCTCGGCAAAGATCTCGATATGGCTGGCGATGAGGCCCTGGGGAAAGCGCGCCGCCCTGCGGTCGGTTCGCAGAACCGCCTCGGCAGGAAATCCCGGGGCCTTGGGCTGCGTATGCTCAAGGTGATCGAAATTGGAGAAAGTCGTCGGCGAGCCCGGCCGCATCATCATGTCGAAGGTAGCTGGCACTGCCACCTCTTCGGTGACCGAAACACTGAGCCAGCGCGCCGGCAGTTTCCGCGTCGCCAGCGTATCGACGATGGTGCGTACCTGCACGCGCCGGCCTCTCCATGATCCTTGCCAGGTGATGACGCCGGCGGTGCCGTCCGAAACATCGGCTGCGTCGGCGATGACGGTGCGGACACGGCCCAACTCGACGGCGAGCGCAGCCGAGGCCCTGTTGCGGCCGATGCGCGCCAGCCAGGCAAGGTGGAGGGCGAGAGTCAGGACAATGGCCCCGGCAAGCAGTGCTGATGTCACCTCGGACATTTTCTCATGCCAGGCCCGCCCGGAGTCCGGACGGGCCTACTCCCATCAATACCCCTGCGGCTTCGGCCACGGCATGGTGAACTGATCGCCGCGCCGCACGAATCTGTACCGGTAGAAATGGAACCACAGCGAGATCAGGAAGTAGAAGGCGACCATGGCGATCAGCTGCGAACCGAAGCCGAGGAAAATGGCGAAGAAGGTCACCACGCACAGGCAAAACAGCACGACGGCCGGGATCGGATGGAACGGGTGCGTGTAGCCGCGACGTATGGAGCCCAGCGGCCACTTCTTGCGGAACATGACGATGTTGATGCTCATGAACGTGTATTGCAGCACGCCTGACAGGATCGAGAAAGTGATCGCCTGGTTGAGGTCGGCGATGAAGGCGAAGGCCAGCGCGATCGGCAGCAGGAACAGGATCGAGCGGTAGGGCGTGCGATATTTCGGGTGCACGGCCGAGAACCAGGTCGGCAGATAGCGGTCACGGCCGAGCGAGAACCAGGCGCGCGCCGCGTCGTTGATGCAGCCATTGGCCGAGGCCAGCGCGGCAAGCAGCGTGGCGACAAACAGCAGGTTCTCGAGCAGCGGACTGCCGGTCAGCTTGCCCGCGTCCCACAACGGGTAATAGGTGATGCCCAGATATTCCCAGGGCATCATCGAGGCGCAGACATACCAGGTCATGGCGGCGGCGATCAAAAGCGTGATCATGCCGGCCATGGTGCCATAAGGCAGCGAGCGGGCCGGCGAGCGCACTTCTTCGGCGGCCTGCGTCGTCCCCTCGATGCCGAGATAATACCAGATGCCGAACTGGAAGGCGGCGATGACGCCGATCCAGCCATAGGGCAGGGCGTTGCCGGGGGTGACCAGTTCGTTGAGCTTCAGCACGGCGCCCTGCGTCCACGGGCTGACCGAGAAGAACAGGATGACGATCGAGATATAGGCGATTGCGGTGATGACGAAGTTGACGTTGAGCGTCATCAGCACGCCACGATAGTTCAGCCACGCCAGCACGACGATGGTCGCGGCGATGAAGGAATTGTGGGTCAGCCCTTCGACCCCCGCCTTGGCGACGATCGTGTCGCCGAGCAGGATGGCGTCGGACACTTCGAGCATGGTGTAGGCAAAGACCAGGAACAGCGCGACATTGAACGCCATCAGCGGTCCGACGATGTGCTTGGCCTGCGCATATTGGCCGCCGGCGGCGGCGACGGTCGATGTCACCTCGGAATCGATCATCGCGACCGAGGTGTAGAGCAACCCGACAACCCAGCAGACGATCAGCGCGGCCAGCGCGCCGCCCTTGTCGGCGGCAAAATTCCAGCCGGTGAATTCGCCGACGAGAACGATGCCGACGCCAAGCGCCCAGACATGGGCCGGGCCAAGCACGCGCAGCAGGGAAACCCTGTCTCCGTGGATTGCCGGTTCAAGTGTAACCGTCATTGTTCAATCCCCACTCAGATCCGGTGTTTTTCGGAAACGGCTTCCAGTTCACCTTCGCGCGACGAGGTCAGCACCTCTTCGGAGAAGGTCGTGTCGACCTTGAACCAGTCGTAGAGCATCCACAGGGCAAGCACGATCGAGATGCCCCAGCATGCGTAAGAGAGTACCGTCCACATGGTGCGTGCCCCAATTTTTGTCGTCGAAGCTTCTACTTGTCGTCGAATTTTTCGTTGATGACGTCGCGATATTCGCGGTCGGACGCGCGAAACAGGAAGACGAAATAGCCGATCAGCACGGCGGCCATGATGATCAGCGTCGGCCAGTCGATGACATAGTGAAAGCGGTTCTGGATGATGTCATGCGCGGTCTCGGGCGTGTAGCCGAGCTTTTCCCAGATCGAGGCCATGGTCGGGTTCTGGCCAAGCGCTTCCCACGTCTTGGCGTCGAGCGCGTCGATTGATTTTGCCGCACCGGCAAGGCCTAGCTTGAGCGGCAGCCACAGCGCCACGAAAATGGCGACCACGACGACGGCGATGTCGAAAACCTGCCCGGCCTTGCTCTGCTCCGGTGGCGTGTAGCGCGGCATCTCTTCTACCCCTCAGGACTTGCGGTTGCGGAACGCGTCGGCGTTCTTGATATCGAGCCCGTAGATGAATTCCTTGTCTTCCTTGTAGTGCTTGACCATCGCCAGGATGGCGGCCGTGTTGAAGATCAGCACGGCAGCGGCGGCGGCGGCAACGACCGCCTTGATCCCCGCGTTCGGGACGTACGGCCACGTCATGAAGAGGACGAAAAGGATCGTCGCCCACAGGCACACGATCAGGAGCGCGGAGCCGCGCACGTCGGAACGGTACAGCGCTTCGATGCGCCGGTGCATGTCTGACATCGGTTTTCCCCTTTTCCCAACGTTCGACCCCGAATTGGCCGCCCGCTGCCCTCTTTCAAGAGAGTGAAATTTTTTTCATAAATTCCGTCCGAATCCCGCAATTGTCAAGCGCGATTTACGCCGGGTTAACCGTTTGCTTCGCGCAACGGATTTTGCCTCACAATGAAATTAATTGCTTATGGGTATTGCGGCGCCCTGACGTTTGCGGTCAATATTCGGCCAAAGCTCCCGCCGCTGCGCAGGGAGCGGGGAACGGCAAAAGATTTTTCGAAGCGGAGGACGTGCGGATGACGGCATCCTGGAGATTTTCGGCCCTGGCGGATCGCCATCGCGCGCTCGGTTCGAAGCTCGAAGACTGGAGCGGCATGGGAACCGCGTGGAGCTACGACAAGGATGCCGACGAGGAGTACATCGCCATCCGCACCAAGGCTGGCCTGATGGACGTCTCCGGCCTCAAGAAGGTCCACATCACCGGACCGCACGCCTCGCACCTGATCGACCTGGCGACGACGCGCGATGTCGAAAAGATCTATCCCGGCAAGTCGGCCTATGCCTGCATGCTGAACGAGGCGGGAAAATTCACCGACGATTGCATCCTCTACCGCACCGGCCCCAATGCCTGGATGGTCGTGCACGGATCGGGCACCGGCCATGAGGAATTGCAGCGCGCTTCGGTGGGACGCGACGTCTCGCTGCGCTTCGACGACAATCTGCACGATTTGTCGCTGCAGGGTCCGACATCGGTCGACTATCTGGCCAAGCACGTGCCGGGCATCCGCGACCTCAACTATTTCCACCACATGCAGACGCAGCTGTTCGGCTTTCCGGTGATGATCTCGCGCACCGGCTACACCGGCGAGCGCGGCTACGAGATTTTCTGCCGCGGCCAGGATGCCGGCACGATCTGGGACAGGATCCTCGACGAGGGCAAGAGCGCCGGCATCATTCCGTGCCGCTTCACCACACTCGACATGCTGCGCGTCGAAAGTTACCTGCTCTTTTATCCCTACGACAATTCCCAAAAGTATCCGTTCGACAATGAGGGCCCCGGCGACACGCTGTGGGAACTCGGCCTCGACTTCACCGTCAGCCCTGGCAAGACGGGCTTTCGCGGCGCCGAGGAGCACTACCGCCTGAAGGGCAAGGAGCGCTTCAAGATCTATGGCGTTCTGCTTGACGGCAAGGAGCCGGCCGATGAAGGCGCGCCTGTGTATCGCGACGGCAAAAAGGTCGGCGTGGTGACCTGCGCCATGTATTCGCCGCTGGTCGAGAAATCGATGGGTATCGCCCGGCTCGACGTCGATTGCGCGGTCCAGGACACCAAGCTCGAAATCCGCAACAAGAGCGGTGCCATCAAGGCCACCGCGCAGCCGCTTCCCTTCGATGATCCCAAGAAGGCCAAGCGCACGGCGAAAGGTTGAGGCATAGTCAACGGCGAGGGGTTCGAGGCACGAAGAGTTAGATGGCAGTCAAAAGCATCATCAGCCGGCCGGTTTACGGAACCTTGGGTCCGCAACCGGGCAAGCATCATCTTTTTATCGCGGATGCGGAAGGGGCGCTGGCGATAAGGGACATGGCCGGCAGCGCGCCGGCCGGGTTCTTCGACGGGGCCGAGATCGTCTTCATTCCTGGCTCTGACGGTAGACACACCGCCGCCCTGGAATCGCTGAAACCGGCACAGTTTCATCAGGCTCCGTCCTTCGCCAGCCTGCTGCCACGGCTCAGGCAGACACTCGCCAACGCGCATATGGGCCTGCGCCTCTATCTCGCCGGCACCGAAGGCCTGATCGGCCAGGCGATGCAGCTGGCGCTTGAAGCCGGCATCGACCACACCTCGATCCAGACCGAGCACCGCGGCTCGCGGGCGCGGCGCATGCAGTGCGTGCACTGCAAGGGCATCACCGAGAATGTGACGACGCAGCCGGCGACCTGCGCGCATTGCGGGCTGCTTCTTCTGGTGCGCGATCACTATTCCCGGCGCATCGCCGCCTTCCAGGGCGTCTGCATCAATGCGGAAGATCGCTCGGAGATTCCTCCGATGGAGGAGATTTTTCGATGAGCACCGGAACAACAAAACTCGACGTCGTCGTCAGCGATGTCGTCCCGGTCAACGACCTAGTCACCCGCTTCCATTTCCGTCGGCGCGACGGCGAGCTTTTGCCGACCTTTTCCGGCGGCGCCCATGTCGTGGTCGAGATGCGCGACGGCGAGCGCACCAGGCTCAATCCTTATTCGCTGATGGGCTCGCCGCTCGACACGCGCGAATATACGATCTCGGTGCGCCGCGACGATGTCGGCCGCGGCGGCTCACTGTTCATGCACAGGCATGTTCGCCCCGGCATGGAGATGGTGGTCAGCTACCCCGTCAACCTCTTCTCGCTCGACCTGCGCGCCAAGAAGCACCTGATGCTGGCCGGCGGCATCGGCATCACCCCGTTCATGGCCCAGACCGCGCAACTGGCGGCCGAAGGCGGCAATTTCGAGCTGCACTACACCTGCCGCACCGCATCGCTCGGCTCCTATGCCGATGTGCTGCGCGAGCGCTACGGCCGTCGCATCAGGCTCTATCACGACGATCGCGAGGAACGCATCGAGCTCGACCGCTTGCTGTCGACGCAGCCGCTCGGCACGCATCTCTATGTCTGCGGCCCGGCCGGCATGATCAATTGGGTGCGTGACCGCGCGGCAAGCCTCGGCTGGCCGCCGGAGACCGTGCATTTCGAGCATTTCGCGGCCCCCCAGCCCGGGCTGCCGTTCGACGTGACGCTTGCCGTCAGCGCCAAGACGATCCGTGTCGACGAGCAGCAGAGCCTTCTCGAGGCGATCGAGGCGGCCGGCGTCGATCCACCCTATCTCTGCCGCGGCGGCGTCTGTGGCCAGTGTGAAACCAACGTCATCTCTTCGGACGGCAGGTTCATCCACAACGACCACTGGCTGAGCGAGGAAGAGCACCGTTCGGGCAAGAAGATCATGCCGTGCGTGTCGCGCTTCGAGGGCCGGTCGCTGGTCCTGGAGCGCTAGGAGAAAATCATGGGCATCACCTTTCGCAAGGAAACGTTCCGCGACGACTTCACCTTCAGGAACAGCCCGGAGCACATAAGGCGGTTTCCGTTCCCGTTCCACGAAGACGCCTACATGTATGCGGTCAACATCGAGCCGCATGTCGTCGGGCCGAAGGGCAGCGTGCTGGAAAACCTGATCGACGTCGACGAGCACTATGTCGCCGAGATGCAGGATCGCGCGCTGGTGCTCGCCGAGGACCCGTTGCGGTGCCAGTCGCTGCCGCACATGACGTTGGCCGGCTGGGACCTGCTCGAGCTTTTGATGGAGCAGCAGGCACTTGGCTATCCCGAGCACTTCACGCTGACCCGTGACGGCGATCGTTGGCGCTGGATCAACCGGCCGCTCGGCATCGACGACACCTTCACCTTCGGCGACACCTCGACGCTGCCTTACGGGCCGATGGAGTACATCACCCGGCAGAGCCAGGGCGATTTCTGCATCCTCGACCAGCGCGACGGCAATCTGTGGATGGATGCCGGCATGGTCACCACCCAGGCCGACTGGTCGCTCGATTTCGACATCGGCATGAATTTCTTCGAATGGCACGCGCCGGTGCCGCTTGCGCATGAGAAGGGGATTTTCGTCAGGGCGCTGAAATTCCTCACCAACATCCAGCAAGGCAAGCCGGCGCGGCGCCTGAACTGGACGATGACCATCAACCCGCGCCTCGATACAAGCCCTGAGAACTATCACAAATGGGGTCCGGACCGGGCGACGGTGACGACTGAAAATGTCGGTGACAAGGTGCATCTGCGCGTCGAACTGCAGAGCTTCTGGCGGCTGCCGCGCTCGAACGGCATCGTCTTTCCAATCCGCTGCTATCTGATCAAGATGGATGAACTGGTGACGCAGCCGAAATGGGCACGGCGCCTGCACCGCGTCATCCGCGATCTTCCTGACGAACTCGCCAACTACAAAGGCCTGACGCGCTATCGCCCGGCGCTGGTCGAGTGGTTGTCGAAGCTGGATGATGGAAGTGCGACGTCGCCGGGGTTCGGGCCGGACTGAAGCTGCCGCCCGCAAATCTGCCAATCTCCCCCACGAGGGGGGAGATTGGCTAGCTCAGCCCGCACTCTGCGGATAACAAATGATCGAGAGATAGCGCATCGGCAGTTTGGTCAGCTGCTCCGGCCCGTGTGGCGCGTCGGCGTCGAAGAACAGGCTGTCGCCGGGCTTCATCGGGTAGAGATTGCTGCCGTGCCGGTAAACGACCTCGCCCTCGAGCATGTAGAGGAACTCCATGCCCTCGTGCTGGAAGGTCGGGAACACATCCGAATCCTCCGTCAGCGTGATCAGATAGGGTTCGACGACGACGCCGCTGGTGTTGGAGCCGATATGGCCGAGCAGATTGTACTGGTGGCCGGCGCGCGTGCCGCGGCGCTCGACGTCGAGGCCTTCGCCCGCCTTGACGAAGACGGCGCTGCGCTCTTCCTCGAAGCGGCGGAAGAAGGCGGTCACCGGAACGCCCAGCGCCCGCGACAGTGCCTGCAAAGTGGTCAGCGACGGTGAGGTGATGCCGTTCTCGATCTTCGACAGCATGCCCAGGGAAATGTCCGTGGCTACCGCGAGGTCTGCGACGGTGATGCCGAGCTTCTTGCGGAAGGCGCGCACCTCGCGGCCGATCGCGACCTCCAGCACTTTTTCACGGGTATCGCGAATGGCATGCGGGTTCTGCGTCAGCGGCGCGCGGATGGTTTTCCCGTCGGCCGAGACCTTTGGCAGCGGCTTGGCCTTCGCACCGGCGGAACCAGCCTTGGAATCGGAAACTGTCTTCGCCATGTCGCCCCGGCACTCCTGGGATTTATTTCACTCTAGGTGAACATGTCAGCTGCCGATACAGCAGCGCAACTGCGACGGCAAGTCGCCTGAAGGCGCATGCGCGTGATCCCGCGTTTGGCCGCACCAGTTTTTTTCGGAAATCCATCACGGTGCAACCTTGTTTCAGCACCGGCCGGTTGACAGCACGAAAGGGCCAATTATTGTCCTGTGAGTGAAATTTGTTTCGTAAGAGCAATTCCATGAAAAACGTAAAGCGGTTTTCCCGGGAAAAGCCGGTTGCGCTTTCCCTTGGGGATTGCGTCAAGACAAAAGCCGAAATCAGATCGGGAGGCCTGCCATGAACAGTCGCGTTGCCGTCATCGGAGCCGGTCCATCCGGCCTGGCACAGCTCAGGGCTTTCAAGTCGGCGGCCGACAAGGGCGCCGACATCCCCGAGATCGTCTGCTTCGAAAAGCAGTCGGACTGGGGCGGCCTATGGAATTACACCTGGCGCACCGGCCTCGACGAGCACGGCGATCCTGTGCATGGCTCGATGTACCGCTACCTATGGTCCAACGGCCCGAAGGAATGCCTGGAATTCGCCGACTACACTTTCGAGGAGCATTTCGGCCGGCCGATCGGCTCCTATCCGCCGCGCGCCGTGCTGTGGGATTACATCAAGGGCCGTGTCGAGAAGTCAGGCCTGCGCAAATGGGTGCGCTTCAACAGCCCGGTGCGCATGGTCACCTTCTCGAACGAGACGAAGAAATTTACCGTCACCGCGCATGACCGCACCAATGACGTCACCTACTCGGAAGAGTTCGACAATGTCGTCGTCGCTTCGGGGCATTTCTCGGTGCCCAACGTGCCCTATTTCGAGGGTTTCTCCACCTTCAACGGCCGCATCTTGCACAGCCATGATTTCCGCGACGCGATGGAGTTCAAGGGCAAGGACATCCTGATCATCGGCCGCTCCTATTCAGCCGAGGACATCGGTTCGCAATGTTACAAGTACGGCGCCAAATCGATCACCTCCAGCTACCGCTCGAAGCCGATGGGCTTCAAATGGCCGGAGAATTGGAAAGAGGTGCCGCTGCTGCAAAAGGTCGTCGGCAAGACGGCGCATTTCAAGGATGGCACCACTAGGGATGTCGACGCCATCATCCTGTGCACTGGCTACCTGCATTCCTTCCCTTTCCTCACCGACGATTTGAAGCTCAAGACCGCCAATCGCATGTGGCCGCTCGATCTCTACGAAGGCGTCGTCTGGGAGAAGAACCCGCAGCTTTCCTATATCGGCATGCAGGACCAGTTCTACACCTTCAACATGTTCGACGCGCAGGCCTGGTTCGCGCGAGACGTGATCATGGGCCGCATCAAGCTGCCGTCGGCCGAGGCGATGGCCGCGCACGGCGCGAAATGGCGGGCGCGTGAGGAAACGCTGGAAGACGCCGAGCAGATGATCTGGTTCCAGGGCGACTACACCAAGGAATTGATGGATCAGACCGACTATCCCGGCTTCGACGTCGAGGCGGTCAACCAGACCTTCATGGAGTGGGAGCACCACAAGGGCGAAGACATCATGAGCTTCCGCGACCACGCCTATCGCTCGCTGATGACCGGCACCATGGCACCGCTCCACCATACGCCCTGGCTGCACGCGCTGGACGATTCGATGGAGAGCTATCTGGAGGTAAAGGGGGTAGCGGCTGAGTAGCTCCGGCCTCCGAACCGAAGGGTCGCATCAGCGAAAAGTGGATGCCGATTTTTGGCTTCGCCGACCTCGGCTTCGGAAAAGATCATGGTCAAATCAGAAAACGAAAATAGAGTCCGCGGCTTAGGGTCAAAATCCAATCATTCTGAACGATCGAGTCCCGGCCCTTCTCGGCCATTTGACGCCGAGAGCCTGGACGACGCAAGTTGACCCGATCACGACGCTCACTCCGGTCAGTGGTAACGTCCGGATTTGGCGCGCGATTCCGACCTCAGCGAACGAAGTTACGACACGCCATTCCAGTGTATGATTGCTTCGCCAAATTAGGTGTGCGCTGCAATAGCAGCCGGATTCAGTCGCGCTTGCCGAAGGGGCTGTCGGCTCTGGCGGGATTGGCGTAAGCTACAGCTAAGGGGGTGCACACATGCACCGCATCATCGCCATAGCGATCTTAGTTCTCGCGGCCGTGTTCAGCTCCGCGCGGGCGGAGGTGCTGATCGGCGTCTCGGCTGCGATGACGGGACGGCTCGCCTGGATCGGCGAGCAGGGACAGCGCGGCGCGGAGATGGCAGTGGCCGACGTCAACACGGCGGGCGGCGTGCTCGGCCAGAAGGTGAGGCTCATCTCGGTCGACGACTTCTGCGATCCCGAGCAAGCTGTGGCGGCCGCCAAGAAGCTGGTGGCTGACGGGGTCGTGCTCGTCGTCGGGCATTATTGCTCCGGGGCCTCGATCCCCGCATCAAAAGTGTACGAGGAGGCGGGCGTCGTTGAGATATCCCCAGGCTCGACCAATCCGCAGCTGACCGAACAGGGCCGTGCCAATGTCTTTCGCACCATTGGCCGCGACGACGCGCAAGGGTTCATCGCCGGCAACTACCTTGCCGATCGCTGGGGCAACAAGAAGATTGCGATCCTCCACGACAACTCGACCTATGGGAAGGGTCTCGCCGACGAGACCAGGAAGCAGCTGAACAAGCGGGGCGTGACTGAGGCCGTTTACGACGCATACATTCCCGGGAAGGACGACTATTCGGCCGAGGTCGCTGCGTTGCAGACCGCCGGCGTCTCGGCCTTGTATGTGGGTGGGTATCATGCCGAGGTTGCGCTGATTGCTCGCGCTGCACACGACAGTGGCTATACGCTTCAGCTCATATCCGGAGATGCTTTGGCGACCGAGGAATTTGCCCTGATCGCCGGCCCCGCGGCGGAGGGGACCCTCTTCACGTTCCCGGCGGACCCGAGGCGAAGCTCCGAAGCGGCCGCGGTCGTTGAGCAGTTCCGTGCGGAGAACTTCGAACCCGCGGGCTATACGCTGTTGAGCTACTGCGCGGTCCAGGTCTGGGCCCAGGCCGTCTCGAAGGCAGGTTCGCTGGAGCCGAAGGCCGTCATTGCGGCACTGCACGAACAGGAATTCGACACCGTCATCGGCCGGGTCGATTTCGACGACAAGGGCGACCTCACGAAGCAGAGCTGGGTTTGGTACGTCTGGCGCGGCGGAGAGTACGTGCCGGTTGAATAGGATTCGCTGATCGCCGGCGCGCCGGCTGAGACGTCTAGTCTGATGAAGACCAGTGTGGCCGGACTGTTCCGACTCGCCGAGATGCTTGAACGCCTCGGCATACGCGGCCGGCTGTTGCTCGCCTTTTTCGGGATCAGCGCCCTTGCGGTGCTAGCAACCGCTGCGGCGCTTTATGCCTTCCTCCAGGTTGGCGACGTCGTCGACCGAATTACCACGGATCGAGTGCCGTCGGCGCTCGCCTCCCTCCAGCTGTCGCGCCAGGCCGAACGGGTCGCTGCTGCCGCGCCATCGGTGCTGGCAGCGACAAGCAGGGCTCAGCACAGCGAGGTCTCGGCTGCCGTCGCGCTCGAGATGTCCCGCCTCGAGGCCCTGCGCACGGACCTCCGGGATGCCACGTCGGGCACAGTGCCTTTGGCCGAGATCGAGGAAGCCGCGATTGTTCTGAGGCGCAACCTGAAGGAGCTCGACTCTCTTGTTGTCGCCCGGCTCGACGTGGTAGCCCGTAAGGAGGAACTCCTGAACCGCCTCGCCGCGACGACGACCGGCAGCCAGCGCCTTGTCGCCACCGGCATCCTAGTGATGGATTCCAGGCTCCCGCAATGGCGGGCGGTCGCGGCCGACACGTCGCTGTCGCCTGATCGACGCGCAGCGGCGATGGCCGACCTGGTCCAGGCGATTGCGGCCTACATCCCCCAGCAGAAGGCGCAGCTGGAGATCTCGGCGGTCAACGACGCGCTGGTGAAGGTCGCGAACGCGCCGACGCCGGGCGACCTGGCGTTGATCCTTTTTCCGCTACGCCGTTCGCTCACTGCTCTTGAAAAGGTTGCCACGGAGATCGACGAAAAGCTGCGGATCCGCTTCCGGCAGCGTGTCGACGAATTCAAGGGTTTGACCGACGGCGAGGACAGCATCCCCAAGGCGCGGGAGGACGAGTTTGCTGTCCTGGCACAGGGCGAAAGGCTTCTGGCCGAGAACAATCGACTGTCGCGCAATCTCACCGCTGGCGTCGATCGCCTGGTCGCCACGGCAGACCAGGAGATCGCTGCGTCCGGTCGCGAAGCCGCGCTCGTCCAGCGCTACGGCACCGCGGTTGTGCTCGGCTCCGCCTTCCTCAGCCTCCTGAGTTCGGTTCTGGTTGTCTGGCTCTATGTCGACCGCAGCCTCCTTGCCCGACTGGGGGCCGTGAGCCAGGGCATGCTCGCGATTGCGGGGGGCAACCTTCGTGCGCCGCTGCCCGCAGCTGGCAGCGACGAAATCGGGCGCATGGCCGAAGCGCTGAGACTCTTCCGGGATACTGCTGTCGAGATCGAGGAAAAGAATCTGCGCGACGTTGCGGAAGCTCGTCAGCGGCTCATCGATGCCATCGAAAGCATCTCCGAAGGATTCGCCCTGTACGACTGGGAGGACCGGCTCGTCCTCAGCAACAGCCGCTACCGCGAATTGCTCTACACCGGTCTGGAGACCGAACTGACGCCCGGCACGACATTCGAGCAAATCATTCGCCGATCCGCTGAGCGCGGCTACATCAGGGACGCCGAGGGGCGGGTCGAGGAGTGGGTCGCCGAGCGCCTCTCGCGGCACCGCAACCCTGGCGAACCTTGGGTGCAGCGGCGAGGCGATGGGCGATGGGTCATGATCAGCGAGCGGCGGATCAGCGCCGGCGGCACGGTCGCCGTCTATTCGGACATCACTGAGCTGAAGCAAAGGGAGGAGAACCTCGCCGAGAAATCCGTGGTTCTGGAGGCGCTTTCCAGCAAGCTGGCGAAGTATCTGGCGCCCCAAGTGTATCGCTCGATATTCACCGGCCGCCAGGAGGTCAGGATCGCCAGCCAGCGGAAGAAACTGACAATATGCTTCTCCGATATCGCCGGCTTTACCGAGACCACTGACAAAATGGAATCCGAGGATCTCACCCAACTCCTCAATCACTATCTGACGGAAATGTCGAAAATTGCTTCGGATCACGGCGCGACAATCGACAAATATGTCGGCGACGCGATCCTGATGTTTTTCGGCGATCCCGAGACTCGCGGCGTCAAGGAGGACGCGCTGGCTTGCGCGCAGATGGCACTTGCAATGCAAAAGCGGATTATCGAGCTTGCCGAAGTCTGGCGGGACATGGGGATCGAAACACCGCTGCGCTGTCGCATCGGCATCCATACCGACTACTGCACCGTCGGTAACTTCGGCAGCGAGGACCGGATGGACTACACGATAATCGGCGGCGCCGTGAATCTCGCCTCGCGCCTGGAGCAGGAGGCGCCGCCGGGGGCCATCCTCATTTCCTACGAGACGTTTGCGCAAGTGAAGGACTCAATCGACTGTGAGGAGTTGGGGCACGTCCAGGTCAAGGGGATCGCCTATCCCGTCGCCACCTACCGCGTCATCGATCTGAAGGACAATCTGGCGGCCGCTCGTTGTGCTGTTCGAACCGAGCTGCCGCACTTCAGGCTGGAACTTGAACCGGAGCTGATGTCCCCTGACGAGCGTGGCGATGCCGCCACTGCACTTCGAGACGCGCTGGATCGGCTTTGTCACAAGCCCGGGCAGTAGGGCTTGGTCCACAACGACCCCTCCCAATGGACGCAAGGAGTGGGATGTGAGACGCCACTCATTGGCAGAACGGTCGCTCTCAGTCTTCGAACTCGGGCGGAACGTCCGCATCGGAGCCGAGACTTAACATTCACGGCATCACCGGCAAGGTCCGGATATGGCGCGAGGCAGACGCCTAGTACGGCGAATGTCGCATTGGATCGGATTCCGACCTTACCGGGTCATTCGGCCACGACCGGAAATGAAGCTCTGTGTTCGTTCGCTGACGAATCCTACCCCAGCCTCGCCCGTGCCTTCGCCGTCCAGGCGCTGAACAGCCGGTCGGCGACGATGCCGATGAAGGCTATTGCCAGGCCGGCGACGATGCCGCGGCCGGAATCGGCCTTGGACAACGCGATGAACACTTCCTGGCCGAGATCGCGCGTGCCGACCATGGCGCAGATGATGATCATTGCCAGCGCCATCAGGATCGTCTGGTTGACGCCGAGCATGATCTCCGGCAGCGCCAGCGGCAGTTGCACGCGAAAGAAGGTCTGGCGCGGCGTGCAGCCGGACACCTTGGCCGCCTCGATCAGCGCCGGCGGCACCTGCCTGATGCCGTGATTGGTGTAGCGGATCGCTGGCACCACCGCGAAGGCTATCGTTGCGATCATCGCGGTGACATCACCGACCCGAAACAGCATCACCACCGGGATTATGAAGCAGAAGGAAGGCAGCACCTGCAGCGTGTCGATGACCGGGGTGACGATCTTCTCGAAGCGGTCGCTGCGCGAGGCCATCAGCCCGATCGGGATGCCGATCAAGCAAGCGATGAAGGCCGAGATGCCGCAGAGATAGACGGTCGCCATGGTTTTTTCCCACAGGCCTGTGATGGCGCAGAAGGCGGTCAGAGCGGCAACCAATACGGCCAGGCGGAAACCGCTAAGCTGATAGCCGGCGAGGCCGAGCAGGAAGACGGCACCCAGCCAGGGAAAGCCTTCGCAAAAGGCGCGCAGCGGGTTCAGCAAATTGAGGATCAGCGCCACGCGAAACGCCTCGATCGCATCGAAGAAATTGATCGTGACCCAGTTCACCGCCGCCTTCCACAGCGGCGCGGTGGTGAAAGTGATCGCCTTCGGCACCGCCGCGAAGGCCGGCACGAACAGGCCGAGCAGCGTTGTCACGGCAAGGATGGCGATGGCCAGCGTCAGATTGGGGTAGCGCCGCCAGAGGCTCGCGCCGATCGCCTGATGGACATGACCCTTGGCCTGCTTGTGCGCGATGGCCTGGCTCAGCCGGTCGAGCGCGATGGCGAGCGCCACGATGGCGAGACCGGCTTCCATCGCTTCGCCGACCTTCAGCGCGCGCAGTGCCAGGAGCACGTCGTAGCCGAGGCCACCGGCACCGATCATCGAGGCTATGATGACCATATTCAGCGCCAGCATGATCACCTGGTTGACGCCGACCATCAGTGTCGGCCGCGCCGAAGGCAGCAGCACCCGCCACAATTTCTGGCGGGACGTGCAGCCGGCCATTTCGCTGAAATCGTCGATCTCCGACGGCACCCGCGACAGCCCCAGAGTCGTCGCCCGCACCATCGGCGGCGTGGCGAAGATGGCGGTCGCGATCATCGCCGAGACCGGGCTGTTGCCGAACAGCAGCAGCATCGGGATGAGGTAGGCAAAGGTCGGGATCGTCTGCATCAGGTCAAGGGCAGGGGAGACGATGAGCCTTTCGGCCCAAGGCTTGCGCCATGCCCATATGCCGGCGAACAGGCCGGTGACGATGCAGAACGGCACCGCGATCGAGATCAGCGCCAGCGTCAGCATGGCACTGGTCCATTGGCCGAACAGCGCGATGTAGAGGAAGCAGCCGCCAACCAGCAGGCTGAGTTTCCGGCCGCCAACGGCATGTCCGGAGAGGAAGGCGGCAGCGCAGACGCCGACCCAGGACAGGCGCGGCAGGACATAGGCATCAATGCCATGGCCGATCTTGAAATTCTTGGCCAGCAGGTTGAGCGCGAAATCGAGCGGTACGCCGAGCACCGCGGTGATCGAGCGGGTCAGCCACGACAGGTTCGACTTGATCCAGCGCATCAGCGCGCTGACCCAGTCGGCGACCGGCACGACGGCGCTTGCCGGATAGTTGACGGCCCAGGGCAGGCGGTCCTGCAGCAGGAAAACGACAAGCACGGCGGCAAGCGCTGCGGCCCATATCAGAAGCCAGACCTGAAGCGGCCGCGCCCTTGCTTCGCTGGCGCTTGCCGTCACCGTCATGCGCCGGCCCTCGAGCGATCGATACCGGCCAGCAGGTCGATGACCGCTTGCGGCGTCACCTCGCCGATCGGCTTGCCGGTGCCGTTGACCACCGCGAACGGCTTGTCGGCGGCAACGATGCCGGCCGAGAAGCTGGCGATCTTGGCATCCGGGGTAACGGTGCCGCCATGCTCCGAGCCGTCGCAGGCGCGCATCAGGCTGCGCGCCGAGATCACCTTGGCGCGGTCCACGTCGCGGGTGAACTCGGCGACATAGTCGGTCGCCGGATTGACCACCAGCTCTTCCGGCGTGCCGATCTGGATGACCTCGCCGTCCTTCATGATGGCGATGCGGTCGGCCAGCCGGATCGCCTCGTCGAAATCGTGGGTGATGAAGACGATGGTCTTGTGCAGCATGGTCTGCAGCCGCATCAGCTCATCCTGCATCTCGCGGCGGATCAGCGGATCGAGCGCCGAGAACGGCTCGTCGAGGAACCAGATTTCCGGTTTGGTCGCCAGGCTGCGGGCGATGCCGACACGTTGCTGCTGGCCGCCAGAAAGCTCGCGCGGATAGAAATGCTCGCGTCCGCGCAGGCCGACGAGTTCGATAACCTCGCGGGCCCGTGCCTCGCGCGTCGGCCGGTCCTGTCCCTGGATGCTGAGCGGAAAGGCGATATTCTCCAGCACGTTGAGATGCGGCAGAAGCGCAAAATTCTGGAACACCATCCCCATACGGTGTCGCCGCAATTCGATCAGTGCTGCATCCGAGATTTTCAGGAGGTCCTTGCCCTCGAATTCGACCTTGCCGTGGGTCGGCTCGACCAGTCTCGACATGCAGCGCACCAGCGTCGATTTGCCGGAGCCCGACAGGCCCATGATGATGAAGATCTCACCCTGGCGGATTTCGAGATCGACGGCGCGCACCGCGCCGACCAGTCCGGCAGCAGCGACTTCAGCCATGCTGGCCTTGCCGTCGCGTTCTCGGATGAAGTTGGCCGCATTCGATCCGAACAGTTTCCAGACATTGCGGCAGGCAAGTTTTATCGGGCGGGCATCCTTTGGCGTGCCAGCGGCGTTTGGTCCCTGTTCAGTCTTGTCCGTCATTCAAACGTCCTTCTGGAACATCAAGAATTGAGGCCCGGCCGATCAAGCAGCCGGGTCTCATTTTTCCAGTTGGAACGATTACTGCGCCCAGGCTTTCCAGTCGGCCTCGTGGGCGGCGATCCAGGTGGCGGCGACATCTTCCGGCGTCTTGCCGCCGAGATCGATCTCGCCGCTCATCTTGTTGAGTTCGTCGGTGTCGACCGTGTAGGCCTTCGCCACCTTGTAGGCGACCGGCCATTTGTCCTTCATGCCGGCCCAGGAGTATTTCCAGATCTCGCCATGCGGCTTGCCGCAATCATATTTGGCGTCGGGGTTCACGCCCCATTTTGGGTCGTTGTAGCACTCGGGCGTGTATTCGGGGAATTCAATCCACTCGCCCTTGTATTTGGCCGGCGCCCAGTGCGGCGAATAGATCCACAGCATGATCGGCGCCTTGCGCTGGTAGGCGGAATCGAGTTCCGCGAACATCGCCGCGTCGGTGCCGGCATGGATGACGGTGAAGGGCAGCTTCAGTGCCTCGACGCGCTCGTCATCAAAGCCTTCCCATGTCACCGGCCCGCCGAGATAACGCCCTTTCGGTGTGGTTTCCGCCGTCGAGAAGGCCTCGGCGCATTTCGGGTCTTTCAGCGCTTCCCAATTGGGCAGGCCGGGGCACTTCTCCTTCATGTATTCGGGAAACCACCACTCTTCCTTGGCCTTTGGTCCGAGCTTGCCTAGCCGTTCGGTCTGTCCGGTCGCGTCGGAGGCCTTCATGGCCTCGCCTGCGGTCGTGTCCCAGAATTCCAGGCCGACATCGAGATCGCCATTGGTGAGACCGGTGGTCAGGCTGGAGAGGTAGTCGGCGGTCGGATATTCGACGGTATAGCCGAGCTTTTCCAGGATGCCGCCGAGGATCTTGGCGTTCAGATTGACGCTGGTCCAGTCGAACAGCGCGATCTTGATCGGATCGTTGGATTCCGGTGCGGCGGCTTGGGCGGACGGCGTCAGCAGGCCTAACGTCGCGAGCGCGACGGCACCCATCGAGAGTTTCGAGATGTGACTGCGAAATGACATGCTTGTTCTCCTTCAAGCTGTGTGAAAATTATCGTTGGTTCCCTTCTTGCGGCTATTCTTGATTGTGTTGGAAATACTGGTCCCTGCGCAAGCCCGTCGGCGCCAAATTGCTGCCTTGGCTTTGGCCAACGCAGGCAAGATGGTGCTCAATTCTGGTGATGGTGGAACACGATCGAAGTGTCGGCGTCATGGCTGCCGACGGACCGCTGCGGGAGCGATCATCTGAGGATCAATTGCAAGTCCTGCGGCGCCCGGCAAGGTGCAAGCCATCAAGGTCCCATGATCCAGAGCAATTCCGGCGAAACACGATCGCCTCCAATGCTCCATACGTTTGTTTTTACGCAATTCCGGACGCAAAACCGCTTGGCACTTTTGCTGCAATTGCTCTCGGCTATCGACCCGGCAAGCCCTGTCTCGCCAAGGTCGTTTCATGGGATGAAATTACATACACCAAGGTTCATGTCGCGCAACGACTAACGCCTTCGGGACGTATAAATTCAGACTGCAGGCGAAGTCGAAGCCTACCAGCAGACGTAGCCGCCATCGACGATCAGGTCGAGGCCGGTGACGAAGCTAGAGGCGCGGCTGGCCAGGAACACTGTCGGTCCGACCATTTCCTCCGGCGCCGCCATGCGCCCCATCGGCGTGTCGCGCTTGAAGATCTTGACCTCTTCCGCCACCTCCGGGCGCTTGTTCATCGGCGTCAGCGTGTAGCCGGGGCTGACGACATTGACGCGCAGTCCGCGGTCGGCCCACTCCATGGCGAGACTCCTGGACATGTGGATGACGGCGGCTTTCGACGAATTGTAGTGCGCCTGGGTCAGGCCCCGGTTGACGATGGTGCCGGACATCGAGGCGATGTTGATGATCGAGCCCTTGCGTCGCGCCAGCATCTTGCGGGCCTCGGCCTGGCAGGACAGGAACACGCCGGCGACATTCACCTCGTGTACCTTTTGCCATGTCTCCAGCGGCATCGTCTCGGCGGGCTCGGAGCCGGCAATGCCGGCATTGTTGACGGCGACGGTCAGCGCACCGAGTTCGGCCTCGACGCGATCGATCGCCGCCGCGAGATCGCTCTCAGACGTCACCGTGCCGGTCAGCACAAGCGCTTTGCGGCCGAGTGCGGTGATCCGGTGCGCGGTTTCGTCCAGTCCACCTTTCGACGCATGGCCGAAACAGGCGACGTCGGCACCCGCCTCGGCCAGCCCGATCGCGATCGCCTGGCCGATGCCGCTGCCGGCGCCCGTGACCAGCGCGACATCGCCGTCAAGTTTGAAAAGATCCATCGATAGCCCTCCCTGCTTTCGGGAAGGTACGCGCTGCGCTACGTCCCGATCAAGCGCCCATCCTCGACCTCGACAATGGTCGGCGAAAACCCGTCGAACGCGCCGAACAGCCAGGCGTAGGGCGCTTCGAGGCGCAAATTGATCGGCGCGGCTTTGATGCCGCGGATTTTCATCTCAGCGGCCGACCTCGAAGAAAGCTTTCCCGAGCAGGTCGGGAACGACGTCGATGCCAAGCCCCGGTCCGTCCGGGATACCCATGCGGCTGCCGGCGACCGGCGGCATGTTCGACGCCGTGCGCACCGCCACCCATTCATGGAAAGCGATGGCGTGCAGCCGGCGCTCTTCGGGCGTCGACAGCGACATATGCGCCATGGCAGCGGTGTCGATCTCGGCGCCACCGGTGTCCTCGACGGTGATCATGAAGCCGAGGTCGACGGCAAGGTCGCGGATCTGCCGCGTCCTGCTCACGCCGCCGAGCCGCGAAATCTTCAGCGTCAACCCGTCGGCAGCACCCTTGCGGTGGATGTCGAGCATGTCCTCCAGCGAGGCGACGGACTCGTCGAGCACCATCGGCTTGTCGAGTGAGCGGCGCACCGACATGCATTCGTCGATCGTCGTGCAGGGCTGCTCGAATGTATAGTCGATGGCCCGTGTGGCGTCGGCAAACTGGCGCGCCTGGTAGGGCGTCCAGCCGGCATTGGCGTCGCAGAAGATAACCGTGCCTTTCGGCACCGAGGCGGCGACCGCTGTGACGCGCTCGATGTCGTCGTGGACATTGCCGCCGACCTTGACCTGCAGCCGGTGGAAGCCGTCCTTGACGATGCGCTTGGCCAGCGTGGCCATGGCCTCGACCCTGCCATGCGTGACGACCTTGTAGAGTTCGGCCGTCTCGCTCTCCTGGCCGCCGAGCAGCGTCACCAGCGGCACGTCGGCGGCGCGCGCCGCGAGATCCCAGCACGCCATGTCCAGCGCCGACTTGATGTAGGGATGACCCTTGAACACCGTGTCCATCAGCCGCCCGACGCTGGCAAGCCCGCGTGGATCGTGGCCGATCAGATGCGGGGCGATCTCCACCACGCCGGCGCGGACGCCGGCCGCGAAGGCAGGCGAATAGAAATTGCCGAGCGGCGCCATTTCGCCCCAGCCGGTGAGGCCGCTGTCGGAGGTAATGGACACGATCACAGCGTCGAAGGCATCGGCAACGCGCCCCTTCGACATGCGGTAGGGCCCGTCCACGAAAGGCTGCACGACATGGTAGGCTTTGATGGTTTGGATCTGCACGTGTCTTTTCCGTTGGCTGCGATAGTGGGGACGAGTCAAACGCCTTTCAACGGGCACTGTTCGAGGCCGCGCGCGTAGGAGAGACAGCAACCCAATCAGGTTGTCGACAATCGAACAAGAGCCATTATGAATTCTTCGAAGGCGCCGGCCTGGCGATCATCTCGGCGAGACTGGGCCTCGCCGTTGGTCACCGCGTCATGGCCCGCGCCGATCCCGAGACTGGCCGGCCGATCGCGATGTCACCGGTGTCGGTGCGTCTCGGCCATTCCTGACTGGGGGGACTGCTCACGAAAGCGGCGCCCGCGGCCTGTGGGACGGGCGGGGCGCCGCGCTGAAGCCGGTCCTGACGGGGGAGTTCAGGTGGCCGGCTTTTCCGGCGTTGGAGATACAGGCATTCCGGGTCCGATCTTCTGCAGATTGCCCGTGATGACCTGATCGCCCTCGGCGACGCCGCTTAAGATGGCGACCTGATCGCCGCTCGTCGGGCCGAGCGAAACCAGCCGCTGGTCGACCGTGTTGCCCTTGCCGACGACATAGAGATATTTGCCGAGCTGGCTCGAGCCCAGCGCCGTCTGCGGCACCATGAGCGCATCGGCCTGCTGCCTCACATGCAGCCGGACACGAACATATTGGCCCGGCAACAGGGTGAACTTGCCGTTGCCGATCGTCGCCCGCGCGGTGATGGTGCCGGTCGAACGGTCGACCGAATTGTCGATGAAGGTCAGTTCGCCCTTCTGGCTCGCCTCGGTCTGGCCGGGAAGCAGGACCTCGACCTCGATCGGGCCGTTGGCGCGGGCCTGTTCAATCTCGGCCAGATCTGTCTCGCTCGGATTGAAGGTGACGTAGATCGGATCGAGCTGCACCAGCGTGTTGAGCACCGTGCCGGCGACGCTGACCAGCGTTCCGACCGAGGCCTGGTTGCGGCCGAGGCGTCCACCAAACGGCGCACGGATTTCGGAATAGCTCAAATTGAGCTCTGCCGTGCGGACCGCCGCCTGGTTGAGCGCGAGCGACGCCTGTGCCTCGCGCAAGGTGCTGGTGCGCTGGTCGAAGCCGTCCTTGGCGAGGTAACCGCTCTTGGCAAGCTCGGTGCCGCGGCCAAGATTGGAGCGGGCGTAGTCGAGCGTTGCCACGTCGCGCTGCACCTGCGCCTTCGCCTGGTCAAGAGCGGCCTGGAAGTCGTCAGGCGAGATCTTGTAGAGAAGATCGCCTTGCCGGACGTCGACGCCGTCAGCAGCGTTCTGTTCCTGCAGATAGCCTGGAATCCTGGCTTGCAAGGTGATGCTGCGGATCGGTTCCGTCCGCGCGGCGTAGTCGAGGTAGATCGGGATCGTCTTCCTGACGACGCTGACCACCGGCACCGGCATGACGAACGCCGCCGGGGCGGGTGCGGCGCCGGCCGTGCCGGCATTGAGGCTGAGATTGCCCATGTCCAGCAGGTGGACGCTGGCCACCGAGATCGCACCCAGCGCGACAGCCGTTCCCAAAGCGATTTTCCATTTACGCATGATCGGTCTCCAATCTTATTCGGCCGCTTCCGCCAGGGGCGGGAAGGCGTGCTCAGTCGTTGGCTCATTGTCTTGAGTAGCGGGCTCGTCATTGCCGCGGCGTTCGCGCAGCTGTTCGATGACCGCGTAGAAGACCGGCACGAACACCAGCGACAGGATGGTCGCGGCGACCATGCCGCCGAAGACGGTGGTGCCGATCGACTGACGGCTTGCTGCACCGGCGCCGGTCGCAAACATCAGCGGCAGCACGCCGAGGATGAAGGCGAAGGCCGTCATCAGGATCGGCCGCAGCCTGAGCCGGGCGGCTTCCATCGCCGCCTCGACAATGCTCAAGCCTTCCTCGCGCCGTCGCCGGGCGAACTCGACGATCAGGATCGCGTTCTTCGCCGCCAGGCCGATCAGCATAACGAAGCCGATCTGCGAGTAGACGTCGATCTGCATGCCGCGCATCCACAGCACCACGAACGCGCCGAACAGAGCGAGCGGCACCGCCAGCAACACCATGAATGGCATCGCCCAGCTCTCGTACTGCGCCGCCAGGATCAGGAAGACGAAGACGATGGCGAGGCCGAAGACGACGGACGCGATCGATCCTGCCTTGAGCTCCTGGAAGGTGATGCCGGTCCATTCGAAACCGAAATCCCTGGGCAGCGCGGTGGCGGCGGCCCGTTCCATCGCGGCGACCGCCTGGCCCGAGGAGAAGCCCGGTGCAGCGCCGCCATTGATCGAGGCCGAGGCGTTGTTGTTGTAGTGCGGCACGGTTTCCGGGCCGACGAACGGCACGAGCTTGCCCAGTGTGCTGAGCGGCACCATGCCGCCGGAGGCATTGCGCACATAGAGCCGCGAAATGTCGGCAGCGCCCGCACGTGCATCCTTGTCAGCCTGGATGGTCACCCGGAAGGTGCGGCCGAACAGGTTGAAATCGTTGACGTAGAGCGAGCCGAGATAAATCTGCAGCGTGCTGAACACATCCGGCAGGTTAAGGCCGAGCAGTTTCGCCTTGCTGCGGTCGAGGTCGTAGTTGAACTGCGGCGTCGAGGTCGAGAACGGCGAGAACAGCTGCTGCGGATTGATCTCCGGCTGCTTGCGCGCCTCGGCGATCACGGCTTGCGTCGCATCGTTGAGAGCCGTGCTGCCACGACCGGTGAGATCCTCGACGACGAACTCGAAGCCACCCGTAGTGCCGATACCCGGGATCGACGGTGGATCGAAGCTCAGCGCGAAGGCTTCCGGGATCTGCATCAGCTTGCCGCGCACGTCGGCGACGAGCTTGGAGGCGCTCTGATCGGGACCGCGTTCCTCCCATGGCTTCAGGATGGCGAACTCGACCGCCGAGTTCGATTGAGCCGCACTGGTCAGGAAGTTCAGGCCGCTGATCGAGCCGACGATTTCGACGCCGGGCGTTGCCTGCAGGATGTCGCGCGCCTTCTTGGCCACCGCGTCGGTGCGTTCCAGCGAAGCGCCGTCGGGCAACTGGATGACGACGAAGAAATAGCCCTGGTCCTCGACCGGAAGGAAGGTCGAGGGCAGGCGCTGCCAGACGAAGTAGGTGGCGACCAGTCCGGCCGCGAACAGGCCGAGCATGATCCAGCGCAGGCGGATGAGAATGCGCACGCCGTGCGCATAAGCATGCGACAGCCTGTCGAAGCCTGTGTTGAACCAGCGGAACGGGGCGAACTGCGTCTCGCCGCGATGCCGCAGGAAGGCGGCACTGAGCGCGGGGCTCAGCGTCAGCGAGTTGAAGGCGGAGATGCCGACGGAAATCGCCACCGTCAGCGCGAACTGATTGTAAAGCCTGCCGGAGACGCCCGGAATGAAGGCAACCGGGACGAACACGGCCATCAGCACCGCCGTCGTGGCGATGATAGGACCGGTGACTTCGGCCATCGCCGCTTTCGTTGCCGCCAGCGGTTTGAGCCCGGCCTCCAGCTGTCGTTCGACATTCTCGACCACGACGATGGCATCGTCGACGACGAGGCCGATCGCCAGCACCATGCCGAGCAGGGAGAGCATGTTGAGCGAGAAGCCGAGCATCTCCATGACGACCAGCGTCGCCACCAGCGAAACCGGTATGGCGATGGTCGGGATGATCGTCGTGCGCCAGCTTTGCAGGAAGATGAACACCACGGCGACGACCAGCACCAGCGCTTCGCCGAGCGTGATCAGCACGTCATGCATCGATGCCGAGACGAAGCGGGTCGTGTCGTAGTGCATCGCATAGGAGACGCCCTTCGGGAAACGGCCGGACAGCTCCTGCATCTTGTCCTTGACGCGCTGCTGCAGATCGAGCGCGTTGGAACCCGGCATCTGGTAGACGGCGAGCACGACGGTCGGATCCTTGCCGAAGAAGGCGGACGACGAATATTGCAGCGCTCCGAGTTCGATGCGGGCGACGTCGCGCAGCCGAACCAGCGAGCCGGTGCCGGTATTGGCGCGCACGACGATGTCCCCAAATTCCTTGGGATCGCTCAGGCGACCGACGGCATTGACCTGCATCTCGAAAGCGGTGCCAGCCGGGGCCGGGGACTGGCCGATCTTGCCGGCCGCCACCTGGACATTCTGTTCGGCGATGGCGTTTTGCACGTCGACCGCGGTGATGCCGAGATTGGCAAGCTTGTCGGGATCGAGCCAGACGCGCATCGAATAGCGGCGCTCGCCGAAGATCTGCACGTCGCCGACGCCGGGCAACCGCTTCAGCGGATCGACCACCTGCAGATAGGCAAGGTTGCTCAGCGCCACCGGATCGACGGAACTGTCCGGCGAGGTCAGGTTGACGATGAGGACGAAGTTCGGGTTCTGCTTCTTGATCGTCACGCCGCCCTGGTTGACGATCGCCGGCAGCGACGAGGCCGCCTGCGAGACGCGGTTCTGGACGTCGACCGCGGCGGTGCTCAGCGAATAGCCGACATCGAAGGTGATGGTGATGGTCGAGGAGCCGTCATTGGAGCTCGTCGACGACATGTAGGTCATGCCTTGCACGCCGTTGATCTGCTGCTCGAGCGGCGTCGTTACCGTGTCTGCCACCACTTGCGCGCTGGCGCCCGGATAATGGGCGCTGACCACGACCTGCGGCGGTGTGATGTCGGGGAACTGGGAGACGGGCAGCAGGAAATAACAAATCGTCCCGGCGAGCACCATGATGATGGCGATCGCCGAGGCGAAGATCGGACGATGGATGAAAAAGTTTACCACGACACACACGCCTCCCCGGCCGCCGTTGCCCTGCCGAAGGCACTGGCAACCCTGGACAACCGTTGAGCGCGCCCGACACCGAACTCATCCTGCGAACGGAATAACGGCACCTCGCGCTGCTGCGCATCGGCGAGTGAGCGCAGCATGTTTTCGAAGGCGCGCGGATCGACGCCATCGGCTTTCATGACCAGCCGGATCATCGGATCCCGGACGGCTTCCTCTATGGTAAGATCGCGGCGCTGTGGCATTGGCCGGCTCCTTGTCTGTCGGTTCGCAGCCCATGCTCGCGAACCGTTTTTCATCTCTTCACCGGCCGAGGCCGCATGATTGGCAGTTTTTCATCCGCCTTCGCCTGGCAGGGCCAGTTCACGGCCTTGTTATTGACGACGGACGATAGAGGTGTTACCAGTAAGTAACATTCTGGAAGTTACAGACCGGTAACACCCTAGTCAAGAGGTGGCCGAGGGTTTTTTGGAAACGAAAGGAGATCATGATGACAGAAGGCGTCGTGGAGCGCTCTCGTCCACGGGAGCGGATCCTGGAGACGGCACGCGACATGTTCCACAAGCATGGCATCAAGGGCGTCGGGGTCGACGCCATCACCGAAGCTGCCGGCACGAACAAGATGACGCTCTATCGTCACTTCGAATCCAAGGACGAACTGATCGTCGAATGCCTGCGCGCCAATGCGGCCAAGGCCGGCGCTATGTGGGATGTATTTGAAGCCGAATTTCCTGGTGACAAGCTTGCCCAGCTGCATGCCTGGGTTCGCAAGGCGGCTGCCATGCTCAATGCTGACGGTCGTGGCTGCGACATGGCCAATGCCGCCGCTGAACTGACCGAGCCGGACCATCCGGCCAGGCTGGTGATCAAGGAGCTCAAGGAAGCCCAGCGTGAGCGCCTTGTAACGCTATGCAGGGATGCGGGTATCGGTCAGGCCGAACTGCTCGCCGATACGCTGTCGCTGCTGTTCGAGGGCGCGCGTGTCAGCGTGCAGACCGTGGGAAACGAAGGTCCTAGCATGCAGTTCGTGCGCATGGCCGAAGGGTTGATCGTTTCCTTCCGGGGCACCGCCGCCGGTTGATTTCCACCGCGACTGTTGGCGTCTTGCCCGTCGTGTGACCGAGGCGATCACCGCCGGTCCAACGCAGGCTGCACCGGAAATTTCCAAGGACAAAACAAAAAAAGCCCGCTGCCGGGAGGAGGTGGCAGCGGGCTCGATTTCGAATGTGGTGCGGGAGGAGGTGCACCCCATTCAGCGTCGGCATCGCATCTGGGAGGAGTAGATGGCCGACAACCAGAAACTACGATTTGCCCAATGATTCGGCAATAATGAATCCTGCATAGCTGCTGTGCAGATTTGCCGTGTCAATTGTCGTACAAATCCGGATTGTGCCTTACCAAGTCGCCCACCTCACTGCACCGGAATGTTTTCCCTGAAGATCAACCGCGGTTCGATGAACTTCCTGGTAAGGTAGGGCGCCGAGGAGGCAATCGAGCCGAGCAGGCGAATGACCGACTGTTCCGCGATCAGCCTGGCATTCTGGTCGATGACGACATCGAGCAGATCGTCGACCAGATGGCCGCGTGTGTCCTTGGTGAGGTCGTGGCAGATGAACACCGGTTTGCGGTTCGGCCTCGCTTCCCGAATCGCCCTTGCAACGCCCGAATGTCCGGCTCCGACGCAATAGATGCCCAGCAGTTCCGGTTCGTTGCGCAGTGCCTTCATGGTTTCGGCATAGCTAATCTCAGGCTCGTCGTTGATCTCGACTGCGCTGCTCACCGTCAGGTTGGGAAACTCTTCATTGAGCACCGATCGGAAACCCATCTCGCGTTCCTCGTGGCCGCGATAAGAGCGGGAGCCGACGACCATCGCCAGATGGCCGGTGCGGCCGCCAAGGAAGCGTCCCATCAACAGCGCCGCCGTTCGTCCCGCCACCCGGTTGTCGATGCCGACATAGGCCGAGCGCGGTGCCGCCGGAACATCGGACACCAGCGTCACCAGGCGCATGCCGGCGTCGACGATGTCGCGCAGGATGTTGCGCGTACGCGGATGATCGACGGCGATGACACCGACGCCATTGGCCTTGAGCGAGAGATTTTCGACGGCACTCTGCAGCGCGTTCGGCGAGATGCCTGCGAGGTTGTGGATCCGGCACGAGGCGACGAGCGGCAGGCGCGCGGCGTAATCCTCGATATGGCCGGCAAGATCGCGCATGAAGGCATTGCTGCCGATCGGCAGCAGGAATTCGAGGTGCGCGGGCCGCGAGGGCAGCGTCACCTGATCCGCGACCGGCAGATAGCCGAGCTGCTTGGCCGCCTCCATGACGCGCTGCCGGTTGGCGGCGCTCGCACCCGGCCGGCTATTGAGCACCCTGTCGACCGTTGCGGTAGACAGCCCGCAATTGCGGGCGATATCCGAGACGGTGGCTTTCATGCCGCAACCCCCGGCCCGCAATTGCGGGCGTGATCCGAAACGGTGGCTTTCATGCCGCAACCCACGGCCCGCAATTGCGGGCGAAATACGAGACGGTGGCTTTCATGCCGCAACCTATGCGCCGATGCGAGGCCGCGCCAGATGAACGATGCGACCTGAGTGACGGATGATTGCCGTCCATCACAGATAGTCAGTGCGATGGCTTGCCATCGGCAATGGCATCACGGATTTCCTTGTCCGACATGCCGGTGATGATCCGCTCGACTTCCAACACGCTGGTCTTCTTGGGGTCGATGTCGTCGGCGACCACCTTGCCCCGGCGCATGACGACGATGCGGTCGACCACTTGGAAGACATGGTGGATGTTATGCGCGATGAAGATGCAGGAATGACCGGAATCGCGGGCGTTGCGAACGAAGCTGAGCACGCCCTGTGTTTCGGCGACGCCGAGATTGTTGGTCGGCTCGTCGAGGATGATCAAGTCGCTGTCGAAATGCATGGCGCGCGCGATCGCCACCGCCTGGCGCTCGCCGCCCGACAGCGAGCCGATCGGCGTCGTCGGCGGTATGTTCTTGGAGATGCCGACCTGTTTGAGCAGATCGCGGGCGACCGTGTTCATCGCGTCCTGGTCCATCCGGTTGAGGAAGCGCGGTGGCTTTAGCGGCTCGCGCCCGAGGAACAGATTGCGGGCGATCGACAATTGCGTGACCAGTGCCGAGTCCTGGTAGATCGTTTCGATGCCCTGGGCGATGGCGTCGCTGGTGCTGCGCAGGCTCACCTTCTGGCCGCGGATGAAGATATCGCCGCTGGTCAATGGAACGGCACCCGAAAGCACCTTGATCAGCGTCGACTTGCCGGCGCCATTGTCGCCGAGCAGGCCGACGATCTCCCGTTCGTTGACATGGAAATTGGCATCCTCCAATGCCTGGACGCGGCCATAGGACTTGCGGATGTTCTGCATGCGGATCAGTGGTTCGGCCATGGTTCAAGTCCCTGCCTGATGCCGGCGTTCCAGCCATGAATGGAGCGCCATCATGCCAAGGATGATCGCGCCGATGAAGATGTTGTAGGCAAGGCCTGGCACGCCGATCAGCACGATGCCGTTGCGCATCACGCGCAGGATCAGGATGCCGAGCACGGTGCCGATGATGGTGCCGCGCCCGCCGGTGAGTGCTGTACCGCCGATCACCACCATGGCTATGACTTCCAGCTCGTAGCCGGTGCCGCTGTTGGGGTTGGCAGCCGAGGTGCGCAACGAGGAGATGACGCCGGCAAGCGAGGCCATGACCGACGACAGCACGAACAGGCCGATCTTGACGCCGCTGACATTGACGCCGCGGGCGCGCGCCGCATTGGGATTGCCGCCGGCCGCCTGGATCCAATTGCCGGTCCGGCTCTGCGTCAGCACATAGCCGAGCGCGATGGCCGCGGCGATGAACCAGAAGAGCGACATGTAGATGCGGAACGGCCCGATGAAGAAATCGCCGACCAGCGCCTCTGCCAGCCAGCTGCCTTCCGCGCTCCAGGTGCGCTGCGGAAAGCCATCGGTGACGAAAAGGGCGGTACCGCGTACCACCAAAAGCATGCCGAGTGTCACCAGGAAGGACGGGATCTTGAGCTGCGTGACGAACCAGCCGTTGACCAGCCCGATGAAGCCGGCAACCAGCAGTGCGGCGACAAAGCCGACCTCCAGCGATGTCAGGCCGCTGTTGAACAGCGTCCACATCAGCACCGGCGAGAAACCGAACAGCGAACCGACCGAGAGGTCGAATTCGCCCGAGGTCATCAACAGCGTCATCGCCAGCGCGATCAGGCCGAGCTCGACCGTGAAGGCAAGCGTGTTGGAGATGTTCTGCGGCGACAGGAAGTCGTGGTTGATGCCCCAGAAAACGGCGATCTCGACGACGAGCAGCACGAGGGGGCCGAATTCTGGCCGTGCGACGAAGTGTTGGATGAACGAACGATTTTCCACGAGCAACCCGCGATATGGGTGGAAAGGCTGAGCCCTGCATATCCGTGCGTGAACGGCTCGGCGAAAATAGGAAGCCAGTCG
Source organism: Mesorhizobium sp. M1050 (assembly GCF_040318715.1). Classification (NCBI taxonomy): domain Bacteria; kingdom Pseudomonadati; phylum Pseudomonadota; class Alphaproteobacteria; order Hyphomicrobiales; family Phyllobacteriaceae; genus Mesorhizobium; species Mesorhizobium sp. M1050. Next base: position 36,234 of record NZ_JAMYMV010000034.1, read on the forward strand.
CGACCACCGAGGCGATCGCGACTGTTTGGGCACGGGATATTACTTGCCGGACAGGATGTTGTCGTAGACCTGCGCGGTGTCCTTCTCGTAGAGCGCGCCGGTGATGACGTTGAAGCCCGGAGGAATGCCGCTCGCGGCCATATTGGCGAGCGAGAGTGCGACATAGCTGGTCGCCTGCGGATCCTGCCACTGGCCGGCATTGACGTAGCCGTTCAGCACTTCCTGGGTGGTGTCGAGCGAGTTGCCCCAGCCGACGACCGGGATTTCACCCGGCTTGATGCCGACCTGGTCGAACACCCGCTTGATCGAGCCGGTAACGAGGTCGCCGAGGCCGATGATCGCCTTGACCTTGGTTTTGTTGGCTGTGAGGTAGTCGACCATGCGGTTGATCACTTCAGCCTGGTCGAGCGTGGCTTCGGTGATTTCATAGGTGATGCTGAGCGGCCCGAAGACGCTCTTGATGCCTTCTTCTTCCTGGACGCCATAGGTGGCGCCGGGGACCTCGACCGGCATCCAGACGAAGTCGCCCTTCTTCACCAGCCCCTTGTCGACCAGGTATTGTGCCCAGTGCTTGCCGAAGGTGACGTTGTCGCCGCCGACATACGCGTTGAAGTCCGCTTTCGGGTCCGGCGTGTTGAAATTGATGATCGGCACTTTCGCCGCACGCGCTTCCTTGACGATCTCTACCAGGCTGCCCGGATCGGGGCTCGTGGTGACGATGCCATCGGCCTTGGCGGAGAGGGCGGCGCGAACCGCTTCCTGCTGCGAGGCGACATCGCCATTGTGGAACGAGGTGTTGACGGTGTTGCCGGTGTCCTTGGCCCATTGCTTGGCGCCGGCCAGGAAGTAGGTCCAGACCGGATCGGCCGGGCCGCCATGCGAAATCCAGTAGAATGTCTTGGCCTGTGCCGCTGCCGGAACAATCGTCAGCGCCACCAACAGGCCGTATAGGACAAGTCTTAGCCGTGTCAGCATTTGATTTCCTCCCGTTTGTCGATGGTCAGTTCTCAATCCGTCCCTTGTTCCGGCGACCGCCGGATTGCGTCTTTACCAGCGCCGTCAGAGCATTCCCTTTTTCGGCGATTGGCAAGCCTCCGTCTGCAGATGTAGTTGGCGCCTGACGGGGCGCCATCAGCGCTCCCATCAGATCGCATCAGTTGATGTGATTTTTCAGACTGTCGGATAACTGGCGTCGAGCTGAGCTGAACGGGTCGTCCTGTTTGTCCGAGCCGCGATAGCGCAACCAGCACTGACGGGGATGACGCCGGCGGCCACTCCCCGGACCAGCGCCAACAACCGAACCCACGGCTGCGTGTCGAAAGGTGCTAGATCAGATCGGCCTTCGCCAGTTCCCGCATCAGATGGCTGGCGCCGTAGGTCCAGTGCGGGCAATCGGGCGACAGCCGCACCCTGTTGACCAGCGCGCCGAATTTTTCCGACGAGATGGTGACGATGTCGCCGACCTTGTGGGTAAAACCCTTGCCCTTTTCGCCGCGATCCTTCGACGGCACGAACATGGTGCCGAGATAGAGTGCCAGCCCGTCCGGATACTGGTGGTGCGGACCCATGGCGGCGGCAACCAGATCTTCCGGCGAGCGGCTGATCTCGGCCATCGAGCTCGCGCCCTCCAGCGAAAACCCGTCCTCGCCCTCGACCTTGAGGCGCACGACCGCGCGCTTGACATCATCGATCGAGAACGTGTCGTCGAACAGGCGGATGAAGGGGCCGAGTGCGGCCGAGGCATTGTTGTCCTTGGCCTTGCCGAGCAGCAGCGCCGAACGCCCCTCGACGTCACGCAGATTGACGTCGTTGCCGATGGTGGCGCCGACGATCCTGCCGCTGCTCGCGGCGATCATGGCGATCTCGGGCTCCGGATTGTTCCAGGTCGACACGGGATGCAGTCCGACATCGGCGCCGAAGCCGACCGAAGCCATCGGCTGGCATTTGGTGAAGATCTCGGCATCCGGGCCGATGCCGACCTCCAGATATTGCGACCAGGCGCCGCGCGCGATGAGCTTGGCCTTGATCTCCATCGCTTCGGGCGAACCGGGCTTCAGTTTCGACAGATCGTGGCCGATCAGTCCGGCAATGTCGGCGCGGATGGCGTCCGCCTTCTCCGCAGAGCCGCGCGCCTGTTCCTCGATCACCCGTTCCAGCAGGCTGACGACAAAGGTGACGCCCGAGGCTTTTACGGCCTGCAGGTCGACTGGGGAGAGCAAATACGGCTTTGCCGGATCGCGCCTGGTTTCAAAACTGTTGGCGGCGATGTCATCGAGCGATCCGATCGGTTTGCCCTTGGCCGAGCGGACGTGCCCTGCCGGGTCGTCCAGCTCGCAAAGGTCGCGCATGGTTGGCGCCGCACGCGACGTGATGTCAAAGACCGTGCCGTCGCGCACCGTGACCACCAGCGGATGCGAGGCGCTGCTGGCGCGGCCGACAAAAAGCCCCTCGGTGGGCAGATGCGTCTGGTTCGTCATGGTAGTCGGTCCTCTGAAATGATCGGCAATGCGGCTGGCTGGATCGGCGCGGCACTTTCACCGGATTCCGGTCAAAGGTCTATCCCGTCTTGGGACTGCAATTGTCCGATGGGTCTGCTGGCGTCGGGGTCCAGAGACAAAAGTTGGAATGCTCTTTCAAAACTGTGAAATCCTGACTAGGATTTTCACCTGACGTAGCGCATCCAGGTGAACCTCTTGCCCGCACCATTCTCCGATCCGATCTGGCGCAAGTCGCAAGCGGCCTCGACGTTTCAATCGCTTTTTCCCAGCGGCGAATGTGCCGACGTCGTCATTGTCGGCGGTGGGATCATGGGGCTGTCGACTGCCTTGCATGCTGCCCGCCTTGGCCTGTCCGTGCAGGTGCTGGAGGCCGGCGAAATAGGCCAGGGTGCATCAGGACTGAATGGCGGCCAGGTCATTCCCGGCCTGAAATACGATCCGGAATGGCTGCTGGCGCATTTTGGCCCGGAGCGCGGCGAAGCTCTCATCGATTTCGCCGCCTCGACCGCCGATGCCGTCTTCGAGTTGATCCGCGGCGAAAAATTGGCGGTGCCGTTCGTTCGCAATGGCTGGATCCAGGCGGCGCACACCGAGGTTGCGCTGAAGGCCGCGGCAAACCGTGACCGGCAGTGGCGGGCGCGCGGTGCCGATGTCAGGCTTTTGAGCGCGACGGAGATTACGGCGATGACCGGCGCGCAGGGCTATCTCGGCGGCTGGCTCGATCGCCGCGCTGGCGTCATCGATCCGCTTGCTTACACGTCGGAACTCGCACGAATTGCCGCGGCAGCGGGCGCGAAAATCGCCGAACACCAGAAGGTGGTCCGGTTGGAGAAGAGCGCCGGCGTTTGGCGGATCTCAACCGAGAACGGGGTGCAATTGCAGGCAAAAGCGGTCGTGCTGGCGACCAATGCCTATACGGATGGTCTGGTCCCCGGCCTCGCCGACACGATCGTGCCGTTGCATTCGTTCCAGATCGCGACAGCGCGATTGCCACCCGACTTTTCAGCCACGATCCTGCCGCAGGGGCAGGCGGTGTCGGACTCCAGGCGCATTCTCGTCTACTACCGCAAGAGCGCCGACGGGCGGCTGGTGCTTGGCGGGCGTGGCCGCATGGCCTTGCCGACGAGCACCAGTGACTGGGCACATCTCGAGCGGGCGCTGCGGCGGCTCTACCCCATGCTGTCCGAAATCGCTATCGAGAAGCGCTGGTTCGGCCGGGTGGCGATGACGCCGGACCACCTGCCGCACATCCACGAGCCGGAGCAGGGCCTGCTTGCCGTGGTCGGCTGCCAGGGCCGCGGTATCGGCCTGATGACAGCGCTTGGCGGGCGTATCGCTGGCTATCTCCAAAGTGGCGACGCGAGGCAATTGCCGTTCCCGCTTTCAACGATCCAGCCGATCCCATTCCACGCCTTCCGGCAGGTCGGCGTCGCCGCGACCATCGCCTGGTATCGCCTGCTCGACGCGCTGGAGCGCTGACCACGGCAATTCATTCCAACGGGGTTCGGTTGGGATTCCGCTTGACAGTTTCATGAATATGAAAAACTCTAAGCCAATTTCAAAATTCGGTAGGCAGGTCGATGTCGACCATCGTTGCAGCACCAGCGCCAGAGGCCCGGTCGTCATCGGGCTTCCGGGTCTCCATGCTGCTGCCGGGCGCGCTTGTCACCTTCCTGCTGATCCTGTTTGCCCTCGGCCTGGTGCTTTTCCTCGCCTTCCGCGGCAATGACGGTTCGCTGCTTGGCGCCGATTTCACCGTGGCGAATTTTGTCACCGTGGTGTCCGATCCGCTGTACTGGACGGTCACACTGCGCTCGCTGATCATTGCCGGCCTGGTCACGCTGGCCACGGTCGTCACCGCCTATCCCGTCGCTTACTATCTCGCCTTCCACGCCGGCCGGCGGCGCGGCCTGCTGCTGTTCCTGGTAACGCTACCGTTCTGGACCAGCTATCTCCTGCGCGTCTTCGCCTGGAAGATCGTGCTGGCCTATAATGGCGTTTTAAACTCGGCGCTGATCGAAAGCGGCATCTGGTCCGAGCCGACATTGGCCTTTCTCAACACGCCGGCCGCCGTCGTCGTCACGCTGGCGCACGCCTATGCGCCATTCGCCATCCTGCCGATCTACGTGGCGCTGGACACGATCCCGAAATCGCTGATCGAGGCCGCTTCCGATCTCGGCGCGCGGCCCTTCACCTCTTTCCGCCGTGTCGTGCTGCCCAATTCGATGCCGGGGGTGCTGGCGGCAGCCCTTGTCGTCTTCGTGCCGACGGTCGGCGACTATGTCACGCCGGCCCTCGTCGGCGGTCCGGCCAGCACGATGATCGGTACGCTGATCCAGGCGCAATTCGGCAAGGCCAATGACTGGCCGTTTGGCGCGGCACTCTCCGTCGCGGTCATGCTGGTCATCCTCTGCGTGGTGCTGGTCGCGCGCTTCGCCGACCGCAGATTTGGCAGCCGCACATGAGAACCACACGCACGCAGCGAGGCGGTCGCTGGCTTGGCGTCTACGTTATCGCCTACCTGGTCTTTCTCTATCTGCCGGTCCTGCTGATCCCGCTGTTTTCCTTCAACAACTCGATCCAGGCAGCGTTTCCGCTGCAAGGCTTTACCTTGCAATGGTACGCGACTTTGTTCGGCAATTCGGCACTGACCAGTGCGCTCCTGAACAGCCTCGTCATCGGCGTCATTGCCGCCACGGGGGCTACGCTGTGCGGCATCACCGTATCCTACATGGATCTCTATGGCCGCTCGCCGCTGGCCGTCACCATTAGCGGCATTGCCCGGCTGCCGATCCTGATCCCCGGCGTCATCGTCGGCATATCGCTGCTCATCCTCATCAACCTCATCGGCCTCGGGCCATCGCGCGTTGCCATCGTTCTCGGCCACATCCTGGTGGCGCTGCCAACGACGGTGGTGATCATGCGCAGCCGCTTCGCAGCCATCCCGAAAACCATTCGCGAGGCGGCTCTCGATCTCGGCGCTTCAGACTGGACGACGTTCCGGCGAGTCATGCTGCCGCTCAGCCTGCCGGCCATCGTCTCGGCCTTCATGCTGGCCTTCCTGATCTCCTTCGACGAATTCATCGTCGTCTTCTTCCTGGCCGGCACCGAGCCGACGCTGCCGCTCTACATCTGGAGCCAGCTCAGGTTCCCCAAATCGCTGCCGACGGTCATGGCGCTGGGCACGTCGATCCTGGCGGTGTCCTTCGTCATCGCGGCAGCAGCCGAAATCCTACGCCATCGCGGCCTGGCCGCAGCGGCGCCCGCCGTTCCACTGCAACCAAAACAAACCAAGAGAGGAGAACTGCAATGGCATTCGACCTGAAATCTAGCGACCTGAAATCTGGCGACCTGATATCTGGAAAGACTGTCCGGGCCGGTCTTGCCGCCCTGGCATTGGCGCTGTCGTCCACGGTCGCTTTCGCTGGCGACAAGCTGCAATATTTCACCTGGTCGGGCTACGAGCTGCCCGATTTCAACAAGAGCTTCCTTGCCGCGCACCCCGACGGCGTCGAGGCCTCGATCTTCGGCGACGACGACGACGCCTTCACCAAGGTCAAGGCCGGCTTCCGCCCCGATATTGCGCACCCCTGCTATGACAAGGTGGCGCGCTGGAACAAGGAAGGCCTGCTGCAGCCGATCGACACCAAGCGCATCAAGAACTGGGATTCGATCTTCCCGGTGTTCAAGAACCTGCCCGACCTGCAGGCCGGTGACGGCAGGGTCTGGATGGTACCGTGGGACTGGGGCAACACCTCGATCCTCTACCGCACCGATCTGGTGAAGAACCCGGAAGCGAGCTGGACTCTTTTGTGGGACAAGCAGTATGCCGGCCGCATGGCGACGATCGATGCGGTGCACGACACGCCGATCGTTGCCGCACTCCTGGCCGGCGTCAATCCGTTCGACATGACGCCTGCCGAGATGGACAAGGTCGCCGAGAAGCTGCGCGAGCAGCGCCCGCTGCTTTCCAACTACACAACCGACATGACCTCGGTCGAACAGGCGCTGGCCAGTGGTCAGCTGGTCGCCGCCATGACCTGGAACGCGTCGGCCACCTCACTGAAGAAGCAGGGCGTGCCGGTCGAGTTCATGAAGCCGAAGGAGGGCATGCTGACCTGGGCCTGCGGTTTCGTCATGCTCAAGGACGCCAAGAATGTCGATCTCGCCTACGACTTCATCAACAGCCGGCTGGACGCCGATTCCGGCAAATACCTGATCGAGGCCTATGGCTATGGCAGCTCGCTGAGCTCCGCCTTTGCCACCGTCCCGAAGGAGGAGCTGGAGAAGCTGCAACTGCCGTCAGATCCGGAGGTGATGCTGAAGACCACCATCTTCACCGGCCCGATGAAACAGAATGACGAGCTCGCCAAGATGTTTGAGAAGGTGAAGGCGGGCGGGTGACTCTGGCCTTCTCCCCTTGAGGGAGAAGGTGTCGCCGAAGGCGACGGATGAGGGGTGCTCCAGCTTGGCACTGGCGGCGCTCCGGCCAACACCCCTCATCCGTCTCGGCGCTGCGCGCCGATCCACCTTCTCCCACAAGGGGAGAAGGCAGAACCGCGAAGCACCGCGCCAGTGAAGTGACCACAACAAGGACCGACCTATGGACATGCTGGACGAAGCGGCTGAGAAGCCGAAGGACGATGCCGATGTGCGGGTCGGCCGGCGGGTGCGGGCGCTGCGGCTCGAGCGCAAGCTGTCGCTGGCCGATCTTGCCGCCAGGGCAGGCGTGTCGATCGGGGCACTGAGCCAGATCGAGCGCGGCATGTCCTCGCTGCGCGTCAAGGTGATCTGGCCGCTCGCCGCCGCCCTCGACATCGAGCCGTCGGCGCTGATCGCCGACGGCAACGATGCCGCCAACGATCTCTATTGTGTGCGCGCCGGCAGCCGGCGGCAGATCCCGGTCAAGTCGGAAGGCATTGCCAAGGCGCTGCTGTCGCCGCCTGGCGCGACGCTGACCGGCATGCTGGTGACGGTGGAAGCCGGCGGCGGCACGGCCGAGGCCTATGCCCATGCCGGCCATGAGTTCGGCTTCGTCCTGTCGGGCGAGGTCGAACTGGTGGTGGATGCGACAAGATACGTGCTGAAGGCGGGCGACAGTTTTGCCTTCAGGAGCACGCTTTTGCACGCCTTCCACAATCCGGGCGCCGAGCGCTGCCAGATCCTCTGGGTCAACACCACGAAGCCGTCCGAGGTCCGCGATGGCGCCTGATCTCCTCGTCCGGCTGCAGGCGGTCTCGAAGATCTTTCCCGGCGGCATCGTCGGGCTCGACGCCGTCGACCTCGACATTGTCAGCGGCGAGTTCATCACGCTGCTCGGCCCGTCCGGCTGTGGCAAGACCACCAGCCTGCGCGTCATCGCCGGCTTCGAAAGCCCGTCGAGCGGCAAGGTGGTGCTCGATGGCCGCGACATCACGGCGCTGCGGCCCTACGACCGGCCGGTCAACACCGTGTTCCAGGATTACGCGCTGTTTCCGCACATGAACGTTGAAGAAAATGTCGGCTTCGGCCTGTCGCTGCGCAAGCTTTCAGGCAGCCAACAGGCAAGACGCGTCGGCGAAGCGCTCGACATGGTCGGCCTCGCCGACAAGATCGGCGCCCGCGTCTCCGAACTGTCGGGCGGCCAGCGCCAGCGCGTCGCGCTCGCCCGCGCCATCGTCTGCGAGCCGCGCGTGCTGTTGCTCGACGAGCCGCTGTCGGCGCTTGACGCGCATCTGCGTGAGCAGATGCAGGTCGAACTGAAGCGGTTGCAGTCGCGGCTCGGCACCACCTTCGTCATGGTCACCCACGACCAGACGGAAGCGCTGTCGATCTCGGACCGCATCGTCGTCATGAACAAGGGCCGCATCGAGCAGATCGCACCGCCGGCCACACTCTACGACCGGCCGGCCACCACATTCGTCGCCAGCTTCATCGGCACGATGAACCTGCTGCAGTCGCGTTTCATTGGTCGCGACGGCGATCGCCTGCATTTCACCGCCGGCGCTCTGCCGCTGGAGGCCATGTCCGAGGCCGGCGAGGCTCCCACTGAAGGGGCCATGCGCACCGTCGGCGTGCGGCCAGAGGATCTGCTGGCGGCCACCGAGGCCGCGGCCGGCACGGCGCCGGCGCGCGTCAACAGCATCGTCTTTCACGGCCGCACGCTGCGCCTGCATGCCGAACTCGGGCAGGGCGCACCTGTTGTCATCGACGCGCCGCGCCAGGCCGAGGGTTTTCAGTTCAGCGTCGGCGACGTTGCGCATATCAGCCTGCGCCGTGGCGCCAACTGCCCCGTGCTGCCGGGCTAGGCTCATCGACGTAACAACTGGAGCAACACGTTCGCGCCGTTCGGCGGCCACAAGCAGTCCACGGCCGCATGAAATTAAGTATGATTTGACTGCCATGGAATATATTCCTAAATCTGGTCGATGCCGGAACCTAGCAGCCGACCGCGCCGAAATGTGCAAACCCTGTGCCTGGCGCACGACGTCGGGCAACTCGTTCGCGTCCGATGCCGGAACTGCAACATCACTCGGCACTACCTGCCCGGCGACCTCGCAAAGCTGGTCGGTGACATCCCCTTTTGGGATGTGGAACGGCATATGCGGTGCGAACGCTGCAAACTACGCGAGCTTGACGCCGATATCATCCTTCCGAGTGCTGCTGAACGATTGAAAATCCGTGTCAGACGCCTTGTCGAAGTCCGCATGGTTCGCCGGGTGATGTGGCGAGACGAGGATTGAGGAAGGCGCTGACACGGCGATCCTGCAACTTAGAAAAGAGATCCCTGGGCTGGCACGTGCTGCGGGAACTTGATCTGTGTGGCTGGTTTCTCGACGATCGTCAACGCGTCATCGAGCGCTGTCCGCTGCAAATGCCGTGCTTCTGACCACGGCGCTGTCAGCCAGGCCTCGGTCTCTTCCGACGTCGTCAGGATCACCGGCATGGCCTTCTCATGGATCGGCGCGATGAGCGCATTAGGCCTGGTTGTCATGAAGGCGTACAACTCGAAGTCACCAGGACCATCCTTGACTTTCCGCACGCCATGCCAGCTGGTCCAAAAACCAGCGAAGAAAAATAGAGGTCGGCTTTCGTCACGGGCAAACCAATAATTGCGCTGGATTCCTGTTTCCGGGTCTTTGTCGTTCGGTGTGGGGCTGGGTTCTGCAAAGCTGGTCACCGGCACGACGCATCGATGCTCGACGCCGACAAACTGTTGCCAGTGCGAATATTGCGGATTGCGAACGTTCGTGGTGCCGTAGTCGGCCCTAGCTTTCATGCGCTCTGGCGGCGTTGGCAAACCCCAAAGCAGTTTCGCCAGCTCACGCGTCCCGTCTGGCGTATTGCGAACAACCGGGCCGGCCTGATTTGGATAGATGTCGACCGAAGGTTCAAGGTTGCCGATGACGTCGCGCAGTGTGCGTGTCCATTGGCGGACCGCCTCTTGCGTTGTGGTGATGTTGTAGAGGTTGCACATTCACCTAGGATCGCGGAAATGGCTCGTGTCGGCAACCGAATGTGCGGGAAGCCGGTCCGCGATATCATCCTGACATGACTTGTCAGCTACGACCGGCCAAACGATGGCAAGCCAGCAACTGTCCCCTATCTGCTATGCGTCGGAACAGGAGGAACACAAATGACCATCGCGGAAATTGCCAAGGATTTCACCGAACTGCTCAAGCAGGGCGAACACGAAGCGGCCGCCGAAAAATACAATGCCGATGATATCGTCAGCCTTGAAGCCATGGAGGGCCCGATGGCCATCGCCCGTGGCAAGGAGGCTCTCAGGCAGAAGGGCCAGTGGTGGCAGGAGAACAATGAAGTGCATGGCGGCTCGGTCGAGGGGCCCTATATCAACGGCGACCAGTTCGCGGTGCGCTTCAAGTTCGACATAACGCCCAAGGCTACCGGCGAGCGTGTCACCATGGATGAAGTTGGCCTGTACACGGTCAAGAACGGCAAGATTGCCGAAGAGCGCTTCTACTATTGAGGCCGGGACGGCTTTAGGGAGCTTGCTCCCTTCGCAGCTAGGTGGAGATCAGGGTGGGGGGGGGGGGGGGGGGGGGGGGGGGGGCGGCGGGGGGTGCGGCGGCGGGGGGGGCGTGTGGGACTCGGGGGGGCCCGCACGCGCGGCGGGCGCCCCCGCCACGTGCGAGGTTCAGATCGTCTTCACATACGCCAAACCAGCCGCTCGTTCGGCACGATTTCGAGAAAGCAGCAATGGCGGTCGTTGACCTCATTGCCTTCTCGCGACTGCATGCGCGTCCGGAACAGCCCGCCGGGGCACCGATGCGGCCGCTGGCAAAGTGCGCTGAGCGTCCTTAGTCTGCGATCAGATTCGAATCCGAAGGGCTAACTGTTTTGACGATCACCATCTACGGCATCACCACCTGCGACACCGTCAAGAAGGCGCGCGTCTGGCTGGAGGGCCATGACGTTGCCTACCGTTTTCACGATTTCAGGGCAGATGGGCTGGACGCCAAGCGCTTGGACGGCTGGGTTAGCAAGGTCGGCTGGGAAAAGCTGCTCAACAAGGCGAGCACGACGTTCCGCGAACTGGCGGACAACGACAAGCAGAGCCTGGATGAAAAGAAGGCCAAGACGTTGATGCTGGCCAGGCCGACCATGATCAAGCGGCCGGTGCTGGAGGTCGGCGAGCGCGTCCTCGTCGGCTTCAAGCCGGATGTTTATGAGCAGGCGGTAGGCGAAAAGTAGAGCCAACGGAACTGCGAAGCTGCCAATCTCCCCCCTTGCGGGGGAGATGGCCGGCAGGCCAGAGGGGGGTGCGAAGGATCGCCATCCTTGAAGAAATTATTCTGATGCAAAGCTGTCGAAGCATCTTGCCGGGAGTGGTTGCCATGTCGGCGGGACAGCACCCCCCTCTGCCCTGCCGGGCATCTCCCCCGCAAGGGGGGAGATCGGCCAATCGCCGACCTTGCAGATTGTGGGCGCCCTTCAATCCGTCTTTCTGAGAAATGCCGCCAGCGCCACCGCATTGTTATGCTTCTCGTCATGCGCGCCGTAGAGCAGTGTCACCTTGCCGTGGCGAAGCAGGCCGCGCAATTTGTCCACTGCCTCGCCGTTCCCATCCAGCTCAGCGCGATACCGCTTCTGAAACTCAGCCCAGCGCGACGCCTCATGGCCGAACCATTTGCGCAAATCATCGCTCGGCGCGATCTCCTTCAGCCACAGCGTCAGCGCCGCGTCTTGCTTGCTGACGCCACGTGGCCAGATTCGGTCGACCAGAACCCGCTGCCCATCGTCGGGCGCGGGTGGCTCGTAGATCCGCTTGACCGCCAGATCGAAGGCCATCGGACCCTCCATAAATGGGTCAGGCCCACTCGCCCTTGCGCATGACGGGCACGCGGGCGCCGTCCTTGTGGACACCATCGATGTCGATCTTGTCCGAACCGATCATCCAATCGATGTGGATGAAACTCTTGTTGCCGCCGCGTGTGGCGATCTCGTCCTGGCTGAGCGAAGCGCCATCGACGAAGCACTTCGAATAGCACTGGCCGAGCGCGATGTGGCAGGCGGCGTTCTCGTCGAACAGCGTGTTGAAGAACAACAGGCCGCTCGCCGAGATCGGCGAGGAATGCGGCACCAGCGCCACCTCGCCGAGACGGCGCGCGCCCTCATCGGTGTCGAGCAGCTTCTTAAGCACGTCCTCGCCCTTCGAAGCCTTGGCCTCGACGATCCTGCCTTCTTCGAAGCGCACCGATATATCGTCGATCAGCGTGCCCTGATAGGACAGCGGCTTGGTCGACCTAACATGGCCCTCGACGCGCCTTGCATGCGGCGTGGTGAAGACCTCTTCGGTCGGGATGTTGGGATTGCAGGTGATACCGTTCTTGGCGGTCGAAGCGCCGCCCATCCATTCATGGCCGTCCGCTAGCCCGACGGTCAGGTCGGTACCCGGTCCGGTGAAGTGCAGCGCGTGGAAATTATGGCCGTTGAGCCATTCGGTCCGGCTGCGCAGCGCTGCGTTATGCGCCTTCCAGTTGCCGATCGGATCCTCCACATCCACCCGCGAAGCGGCGAAGATGGCATCGGCGAGCTTCACCACCGCAACATCGTCGGCATCGCCGGGGAACACCTGCCTGGCCCAGGCGAGGTCCGGATAGGCGACGATGTTCCAGTTGATGTCGAAACCGGTGATCTTTTCCAGTGCCGGCTGGTAAGCCATCGAATTGGCCTTGTTGGCGCGCGCCACTTTCGCCGGGTCCTGTGCCGACAACAGCGACGGATCCTCGCCGCGCACGGCAAGCCTGGCCGCATTGTCGGCAAAGGCTTTCGCCATGCCTTCGTAGAGCCAGCCAGCGGCGCGGTCGAAGCTCGCATCGGCGCCGAAGCGATAGCGCGCCAGCGTCATCTCGTCGTCGTTGAAGATCGGCGTCACCAGTCCGGCGCCGGCTTTGTACGCATGCTCGACGATCCGCCTGGTCAGCGGCAGTGCCGCGATCGACGATGTCACCACCAGATCCTGTCCCGGCTGCAATTGCAGCCCGACCTTGATGGCGACCTCCGCCAGCCTGTCGAGCTTCACCGGGTCGATCGATGCGGAAACGCCGCGCGAATGTGTGGTCATGATCCTGCCTGCCGTAGTTTGATATCCGACTCATCATAGTGCGGCGCCACGGTCGTTTCCACCGCGATCGCGCCGGCAGCGCCCGTGGTCGCAGACCCGAACTGCGCCATAGTCGCCTCGATCTCTTCCTTGATCCAGGCCTTGAAGTCCCGGACCTTGCGGCTTTCGGTCTTGGCGGAGGAGGTCACCAGCCAATAGCCGAGGCCGCTCTGGGCACGGATTCCGAAAGGCGCCACCAGTCGGCCATCAGCGAGCGCATCGGCGGTGAGCAACTGCCAGCCAAGCATCACGCCATGGCCGGCAATCGCCGATTCCAGGCACAGCATCGGGTCGGTAAAGCGCGCGCCTTTCAGGAAGGTGACCGGCGGGACACCGGCCGTCTCGAACCAGCTGTCCCAACTGATCATCGCCCGCTCGTCGGTGATTGCGCAGGTCTGGGCAAGGTCCTCGATCGACCTCAGTTTTTTGGCGATCGCCGGCGCGCAGACCGGGAAGACTTCCTGCGCCAGGAGCAGTTCCTTGCGTCCGCCCGGCCACTTGCCGTCACCAAGCCGGATGGCGATGTCGATGTCGGAATGGTCGAGATCGGCCAGCCGCACCGAAGCGTCGATGCGCAACAGCACGTTGGGATGCCGGGCGAAGTGACGCGACAGTCGCGGCAGCAGCCATTTTGAGGCAAAGGCCGGCGCCACCGAAACCACCAGGGTGCATTGCGTCGCCTCGTCGGCCAGCGCCACGGCCTGGGCAAGCTCGCGAAATCCAGCACCAAGGCGGGGCGCGAAGAGGGCGCCGAATTCGGTCAGCACGAGACCGCTCGCCGTTCGCTCGAACAGCGTCTGGCCGAGTTGCTTCTCGGTACGGCTTATCTGCTGGCTGACGGCGCTGACGGACACGTTGAGTTCACTGGCGGCAGCCGCCAGAGATCCGAGACGGGCAACGGTTTCGACGGCGCGCAGGCCGTTGAGATGGACGCGGTTGAGCATGGTCATTTGAGATTTTCTAAACCGGCCCGGCCGAAATCTCAATTGAAACACCGGTCGAAACGGCAGATTTTATGCAAGGGAAGACAGACCCGCGGAGCCAAAAATGCTAAGGATCTTGTCGTCGTCGCTGAAGGTGTTTTTCGCTGCAGGTTCGGCATATGAGCCCCGTCGCGAGAGCGAGGCACAGAGATGGCTGACCGATCCGCTTTCGCATCCCGTGCTGAACACCATGTCGGAGCGCGAACTTGGCGACGTGCCGTTCAGGCTGACGGCGCGGCGAACCGTGCATGAAACCGCTTCATTGCGAACCGGGCTCGGTGGGCCCTGCTGAGCGCGCGCCAAGCGGTCCGGCTTGAGGAAAGTCGAGGCGAGGGTCGCACTGGCCTAACGGATGGCGGATTGTTTCAGCGATCACTGCATTTATTGTGCGCTGCAATGACATCAGCCACCTCGACAGCGCTCCGTTTTACCTTCGCCGGCATGATAGCCATGGCCGTTGCCATGGGCATCGGCCGCTTTGTCTACACACCGATCCTGCCCGGCATGATGCAGGAACTGCATCTGTCGCCGGCCGATGCCGGATGGATCGCCTCCGCCAACTATCTCGGCTATCTCATTGGCGCGTTGGCGGCGGCGGGCGGCTGGGCGCATGAGCGCGAACGCCTGCTGATGCTGGTGGGGCTCGGCGCCAGTGCGGTCCTGGCCGCGCTGATGGGGCTGACCGATATGATGGTCGCCTTTCTCGTTGTCCGCTTTCTGGCCGGCCTGGCCAGCGCCTTCGTCATGGTGTTCATGGCCAGCATCGTTTTCAGCCATATCGCGGCTGCCGGCCGCGGCGACCTGCAGGCGTGGCACTTCGGCGGCGTTGGCCTCGGCATCGCAATCTCCGCAGCGATGATGGCGGTGCTGGTCACCGAACATGCCGGCTGGGCGGCGGGCTGGTTGTGGTCGGCGGCAATTTCGGCTTGCGGTTTCGTACTCGTGGCGCTGATGGTCGACGAGGGTCCGCTCACCAATGGCGAAGTCGCCCGCGAGCCCGCATTGCAGATGGACCGATCGTTGATCAAGGTCATCATTGCCTACGGCCTGTTCGGCTTCGGCTACGTTGTGACGGCGACATTCCTGGTCGCCATCGTCCGGCAAGGCGGCGGCAGCCGCGTCTTCGAGGCCATGGTCTGGATGGTCGCCGGTCTTGCCGGCTTTCCCTCGACCTGGCTCTGGCAGAAGATCGCCGCTCGGACCGGCCTCTATCCCGCCTATGCGCTGGCATGCTTCATCGAAGTTGTCGGCGTCACCGCCAGCGTCGCCATCGGCGGACGTACCGGGCCGTTGCTCGGCGGCGTGCTGCTCGGCGGCACCTTCATAGCCATCACCGCATTTGGCCTCCAGGCAGCCAGACAGCTTGCACCGCGGGCGCCGCGGCGGATCTTTGCCCTGATGACGGCTGTGTTCGGCGTAGGCCAGATCATCGGCCCCATCGCCGCCGGGCTGCTGGCGCAAATGTCCGGCGATTTCTTCCTCGCCTCGATCGCCGCCGCCATCATGCTGGTCGTCTCCGGCGGCCTCACATGGTCGGCTGCGCCAAAATCGCCATGATTGTGGGGTTGCTCGGTGCGGGCATCGGGCACGGGCATTTTCTTTCCAGCTAATGTGTGACTTTATGCCCGCCATAGTCAGCTGATTTGCGCCTAGATCGAGGAATTCGTCACAGTGTTCGTATCATTTTTCCCGCAGCCGAAGCTCTTCTTCACTTCGGCCGCCGTCTGGAGCCTTGCGGCGATCCTGTTCTGGTTTTTCGGTGGTGAACAATTGGGCGCGGTTTTCGGACTGCCGCCGGCTGCCGCTGACGCGCCACCCATTATCGGCATCGCCATTCTCATGTCGCCGCCGTTTCTATGGTTTTATCTCTATTTCGCGTTTTGCGTGGCTGTCTTCTATGCGTTTTGGAGCTGGTATTCGCCACATCCCTGGCAGCGCTGGTCGATCCTGATGACCGCAGTCATCCTGTTCTTCATCTATTTCAATGTGCAGGTCAGTGTCGCCGTCAATGCCTGGTACGGGCCTTTCTTCGACTATGTGCAGGGATTGATGTCGGGGACAGGAAAGTCGACGAACGGTGAATTTTATATCGGATTGGCAGATTTTTCGTGGCTCGCGTTGGTCGGCATGAATGTGCAGGTGGTCAATGCCTTCATCGTCAGCCACTGGATCTTCCGCTGGCGCACGGCGATGAATAACTATTTTGTCGAGAACTGGGGTAGGCTTCGACATATCGAGGGTGCTTCGCAGCGTATCCAGGAAGACACGATGCGGTTCTCGCAGATCATGGAGGATCTCGGCTCCAGCTTCGTCCAGTCGATCATGACCCTGATCGCATTCCTGCCGGTCATGATCCAGTTGCAGGCTCACATCAGCGAGTTGCCGATTGTCGGCACGATCCCGCAGCCATTAGTGGTCGCAGCCCTTGCCTGGTGTCTGTTCGGAACGATCTCGGTCATGATTGCCGGCCTGAAGCTTCCGGGACTGCAGTTCCGCAACCAGCGTGTAGAGGCCGCCTATCGCAAGGAACTCGTCTACGGCGAGGATCACGCAGACAGGGCCCAGCCAGCCACCACTGCCGAGCTGTTCGCGAATGTTCGTCACAATTATTTCAGGCTCTATTTCCACTACATTTATTTCAACGTCGTCCGTTACACATACCTGCAGGCCGACAACATTTTCTCGCTGCTGATCCTGGGTCCGTCGCTGGTGGCGCACAAGATAACGTTCGGCGCGCTGAACCAGATTTCGAATGCATTCGGTAAAGTGACAGGGTCGCTGCAGTTTCTGCTCACCTCCTGGTCGACCATCGTCGAGCTTCAATCGGTCCACAAACGCCTGCGCGCCTTCGAGGCGACCCTGCTCGGCGAGCCGCTGCCGGACATCGACCAGCGCTATCTGGCAAAACAGGGCGTTGAAGATCCGGCCTAAAGGCCGAGGTTGGAAATCGAACCGGGTTGGCGGCTCAGCCGCCGACCGAAGCCTGCTTCGGGGCAGCGTCTTGCCGCGAGACATAATCGCGAAAACTGATGCATTCGACATCGGCCTTGACGCAGACCTCGCCGGCAAAGCGCTCCAGCGCATTCCAATAGGCGCCGTCATTCATCAGCGCGAAATGGAAGCCGAGCTCCAGCGGAATGCGCTTGCCCGCATACTGCTTGTCGAAGGCGGCGCGGAAGGCATCATAGGTTCGGTTCGCGAACTCGTTCGACTTGCTTGGCTGCTCGAAGCCGCCGGAATGCCTGACATAGAGATTGTAATCCATGGCGATCACCAGCCTTGACTTCGGTCCTTCCGGAATCTGCGGCAACGAAAACTGCATGATGCCGTTGCCGGCCACCGGCCGGGTGGGCCCCTGCGAGACGGCGCTCGCGTCGAACTGATAGCCGGCCGCCGCCAGCGCCTCGTAGAGGGCCTTGTTCGCCGACAGATACGGCGCGCGGAAGCCGACCACCGCATGCCGCGCGAAGTTGCGCCAGCCCTGGGGTTCGGGCGCAACGCCGTTGATCGCATAGGCGTTCTCAAGAATGCGTTCGAACGAACTGAACTCTTTCAGCCAGTCGGCCTTGCTCCAGTCCTTGCCGTCGAAATGGCCGCAGCCATGGCCGGCGATGTCGTGACCCTCGGAGGCGGCAAGGCCGATCTGTTCGAGCCGCTCGGTGACTTCCTGTTTCGAGGCGGCAAAGCCGATATTGGATTTTCCGGCGCTTTTGCCGGGTGCGTTGTATTGCATGCGTGTTTCTGGCGACAGCAGGAAGACGCAGGAGAGAAAGTAGGTGAAGTGCGCGCCGGTGCGCTCTGCCAGTGCCCGGCTACGCTTCCACTGCGAAATGTCGCGGGCGCTGTCGAACGAGATGATGACGGCCTGCTTGGGCTTTGCCGGCCTTGGCGGCGCGGGCGGATCGGCCAGAGCCTGCCCGGCAGTGGCGAGCGCAGCGAGGGTAAAAGCAGCAACACGGAACGGAGGGTACATCGGCAATCTGATCTGCGCTTTTCTGAGCTGCACTTTGGGGGGAGACGTCTGGAAGCCGGCTATCCTCGAAATGTGGCGCTGGTGCGATTGGCCTTTTCGGCTGCTTGCCCGGGGCAAACATCCGTTTGCCCTAGAGAATGGGCGATTTTCCGGTTGAACCCCTTCCATGCCGACAAAATTTCGCTAAAACGCGGGCTGACAAAGGCCCGACCGGGCAGGAATGGTTTTGATCGATGTCTGACGACAGTTTTATCCGTGAAGTCAACGACGAGATGCGTCGCGACCAGGCGCACGCGCTGTGGGACCGCTTCGGTCCCGCCTTGCTTGTCCTCGCGATCCTCGTGGTGCTCGGCACCGCCGCCTTCGTCGGCTATCGCTATTGGGACGAGACGCGCGCCAACCGCTCCGGCGATGCCTTCTCGCAGGCGCTGAAGCTTGCCAATGACGGCAAGAACGATGAAGCGCTGACCGCGCTCGATCAGTTGGAGAAGGATGGCTACGGTGCCTATCCTTTGCTCGCCCGCATGCGCGGCGCAACCGTCAAGGCCGACAAGGGCGACTTCGCCGCCGCCGTCAAGGATTTCGACGATGTCGCCGCCGACACCGCCATTCCCCAGGGCATTCGCGACATGGCGCGTCTCAGGGCAGCGCTCCTGCTTGTCGACCATGGCTCCTTCGCCGACGTCTCCAGCCGTGTCGAGGCGCTTACATCGGACACCAACACCTTGCGCCATACGGCGCGCGAGGCCCTCGGCCTTTCTGCCTGGAAGGAAGGCAAGACCCAGGACGCGCTAAAGCTGTTCGACCAGATCGCCGCCGATGACGGCGCCCCGCGCAACACCCGCGAGCGCGCAACGTTGATGTCCGAGCTGATCCGTGGGTCGGGCAGTGCGTCGTGACCTTCAAAGCCGCCATCATCGGCAGACCTAACGTCGGCAAATCGACCCTTTTCAATCGGCTGGTGGGAAGGAAGCTGGCGCTTGTCGACGACACGCCGGGTGTCACCCGCGACCGCCGTGTCCATGCCGCCAAGCTATACGACCTGCATTTCGACGTCATCGACACCGCCGGCTTCGAGGATGCAGGCGCCTCAACCTTGCCGGGCCGCATGCGCGCGCAGACCGAGATCGCCATCCGCGAGGCCGACCTGATCTTCTTCACCATCGACGCCAAGTCCGGCCTGTTGCCTGACGACAGAACCTTTGCCGAGATCGTGCGCAAGTCCGGCAAGCCGGTCGTGCTGGTCGCCAACAAGGCCGAGGCGAAGGGCGCCCAGGGCGGCATGCTGGAGGCCTGGGAACTCGGCCTTGGCGAGCCGATCCCGGTTTCGGCCGAGCATGGCCAGGGCATGCCCGACCTGCGCGATGCCGTGATCGGAGCGCTCGGCGAAGCGCGTGCTTTCGGCGAAGATGAAGATGGCGAAGACGAAGAAGTCGCTGCCGGCGAGGTTCTGATCGGCGAGGATATCGCCGATCCGGATGCCGAGCACAGCTATGACGATACCAAGCCGATGCGCATCGCCGTCGTTGGTCGTCCCAATGCCGGCAAGTCGACATTGATCAACGCGCTGATCGGCGAAGAACGGCTGCTCACCGGACCGGAAGCCGGCATCACCCGTGATTCCATCTCCGTCGACTGGGATTGGCATGGTCGCCGCCTGAAACTGTTCGACACGGCCGGCATGCGCCGCAAGGCCAGGATCCACGAGAAGCTGGAAGTGATGTCGGTGCAGGACGGCCTGCGCGCCATCCGCTTCGCCGAGATCGTCATCATCGTGCTCGACGCCACCATTCCCTTCGAGAAACAGGATCTGCAGATCGCCGACCTGATCATCCGCGAAGGTCGCGCGCCGGTGATCGCCTTCAACAAATGGGATCTGATCGACCATCCCCAGGAGCTTCTGGCCGAACTGCGCGAGAAGACGGAACGGCTTCTTCCCCAGGCGCGTGGCCTTCAGGCTGTACCCGTATCGGCCGAGACCGGCCGCGGTCTCGACAAGCTGATGGATGCCGTCATCAGGACCCACAAGGTGTGGAACAGCCGCGTTTCCACCGGTAAGCTTAACCGCTGGCTGGAAAGCATCCTGGCGCATCATCCGCCGCCTGCGGTCGCAGGACGCCGGTTGAAGATCAAATATGTCACCCAGGCCAAGACCCGGCCGCCGGGTTTCGTCGTCCAGTGCTCGCGGCCCGATGCGATGCCGCAGTCCTATGTCCGCTATCTCTCCAACAGCCTGCGCGAAGCCTTCGACATGCCCGGCGTGCCGATCCGCATCGCGTTGCGAACGTCGGACAACCCATTCGCTGGCAGGGCCAAGAAACGCAGTTGAGCGTCGGCGCCCGTCTGGCGATCACGCCACGTTGCGCAAACCGTTGTCGTTGGGCCGTGCATTTTCGGGTAGCGCCTGCCGCGCTGCATCCAGCAATATATCGGCAAGGCGGGCCACCACCGGTTCGGCGTCGGCATCCTTGCGATGCAGGAACAGCGCCATCTTGGGCAGCGCCGGCAATCCGGCTATCTCCGGCGTCATCGCGCTGACGCTGGCCGGCAGGCCGATGTCGGTGCGGATTGTCAGCCCCAGCCCCGCCGCAACCGCTGCCCAGATGCCGCCAAGGCTCGGGCTGGAAAAGGCCATCCGCCAAGGCAGGCCGGCGCGGTCGAGCGTTTCGGTTGCAACCGTGCGCAAAAGGCATGGCGCTTCGAGCGCCACCAGGGGCAGTGGCTCCCCGTGGCGCAGGCTGGTCTCAATCCGCTTTGCCGGCCCAATCCAGCGCATCTGCACATCGGCGACGTGCTCGCTGTAGGGCAGCGTGTCGCCGCTGTGCCAGGCAAGCGCGATGTCGAGACTGCCTGACAGGATCCGTTCGGCAAGCTCGTGGCTGCGCGCGATCCTGGCTTCGATCTTGACCTTGGGATGGGCGCGGGCGAAGCGACCGAGCACGTCAGGCAGCACCGCCTCCCCGAAATCCTCCTGCAGGCCGAGCCTTACCCAGCCTTCCAGTTCGACATCGTGGATGGCGGATGCCGCTTCGTCATTGAGCTCGATCAGCCGGCGCGCATAGCCGAGCATGGTCTCGCCGGCTTCGGTCAAGGCGAGGCCGCGCCCCGACTTGCGGAAGATCGGCGTCGCCGCCTGTTCTTCCAGTTTCTTCAATTGCGCACTGACCGCCGACGTCGACCGGCCAAGCCGATCGGCCGCCTTGGCGAAGCTGCCCAGCTCCATGCCGGTGACGAAACTGCGGAGGACGTCGAGGTCGAATGTCACGCGTCGCATAGATAATCCCGATTTTCAGGATAGTTTGTTTAAAACTTCCTGATTTTAAGGATGAAACTACGGCGCTAGAAACACACCGTCAAGGCCACCACCGGCCCAGCACGGGAATGAAATCATGTCCGCCATTGTCAATTGCACCGACCGACAGTCGCCGGGACTTTTGAAAGACACGGCTGCCGGCCCTGCCGGAAGGGCGTTCAAGCCCAACCATCGCTGGAAAGTTCTCGGCATCGGCGTTGCCGCCAATGCCAGCTTCTCGGCCACCTTCGCCGGCATACCGGCAACGGCGGTCGTGCTGCGCCAGGGGTATTATCTGGCCAACGCCGAACTCGGTCTGGCCCTCGGCCTTCTGGGTCTGGGGGTTGCGCTCAGCGAACTGCCATGGGGCCTGCTCACCGATCGCTGGGGTGATCGGCGCGTGCTTCTGACCGGGCTTGGCGCCACGGCGGCGTGGCTCTTCGTCATGGCGATGCTGGTTGTACCGACAAGGGCCGGGATTCCCGATGTCACGCTGCTCTGCGCTAGCCTGCTCATCACAGGGCTGCTCGGCGGCAGCGTCAATGGTTCGAGCGGCCGGGCCATCATGGGCTGGTTCCGGGAAAACGAGCGCGGCTTTGCCATGAGCATCAGGCAGACGGCGGTGCCGCTCGGCGGCGGTCTTGGCGCGCTCGCTTTGCCCTCGCTTGCCCTGGCTTTCGGCTTTGCCGCCGTGTTCGGCGTCCTGGCGGGTGCATCCGCCCTCTCTGCCCTGTTCGCGTGGCGCTGGCTGCACGAGCCGCCGCCGACGGACGAGGGCCATCCCGCTGCGGCGGCTATGGCCGGACCGGCGCCGCTGCGCAATCTGGACGTTTGGCGCATCGCGACTGCTATCGGCCTGCTCTGCCTTCCGCAGGTGGCGGTGCTCACCTTCGCCTCCGTGTTCCTGCACGACTTCGTCGGTCTGGGAACGGCAGCGATCAGTGCGAGCCTCGCAGCCGTGCAGATCGGTGCCATGGTCATGCGCATCTGGAGCGGCCGCTTCACCGACCGCCACGGCAACCGCCGCCAGTTCCTTCGCCTGTGCAGTGCGCTGAGCGCATTTGCCTTCGCCGTGCTTTGGCTGCTGGTCTTGGTCAGTTCCGCCATGTCAGGCGGACAATTCTTGCTGATGGCGGTCCTTCCCGTTGTGCTTATTGTCGCAGGAGTCTCGGTCTCCGCCTGGCACGGCGTCGCCTATACCGAGCTTGCCACGCTTGCCGGTGCCGGCCATGTCGGAACCGCGCTCAGCCTGGCCAACAGCTTCGTTTTCATAGGCTTCTTCCTCGTGCCGGTGGTCATTCCGGGACTCTTGCATCTCTGGTCATGGTCCAGTGTCTGGCTATCGGCCGCCATCTGCGCACTTGCCGCCTGGCCGGTCTTCCTGCGGCCGGCCTGACTTCGGCCGCAAAACCGCCCGAGTTCGGAACCACGACCTCGAGCAGACCGGGAGAACCCGATCGAACCTGTTAACGTCCCATCAAGGTTAATGCATCATTTTGCTCTCCAGTGGGGTCTATAGCGTTCCTGGAGAGAGTTCCGTGCATCGACGTGTGTTGAAGCGGCTTGTCGCCGCTGCCGGTGAGAGGCGTGGCTTTCTGCCTCCGTTGGTCATCGGTCTCGGCATCTGGATCGGCTTTCCGACCGTCGCCGCCTACCAGGACATGACGAGCCTCGTTTCCGGCCTCGAAGCGTCGAACACCCGCTGGAATTCCTACGTCGAGAAAACCATTGCCGGCTCGACCCACGCGGCCGAGATGCCCTTTGTCGATTCCGATGTCACCGAGTCGATCTCCGGATCGGGTGTCCACTTGGCCGGCGTCGGCAACGTCTCTTTTCGCGGCAAGGGCGGCAAGGTAAGCGCCACGCCCGACGAGGATCGCGTCATGCGCGCCGACAAAAAAGGCCGCATCGTCATGGTGTCGCCCGTCGCACCGCCGAAGAACTTCAATGCCGGCTCGATCTTCGAGCGCACCTCCTCCTTGCTGCGGCCCAGCATGGACAGCGGCCTGAAGATGGCCTTCGCCAAGCCGCAGATCAAAGGCAAGGAAATCCAGATCGCCGCGGCATTCCATGCGCGCGAGGACAAAAAGCCCGATCCCGGCGTGCCGGCGATGCTGGCTGCACTTGTCAACAACGACCATCCGGACGTGTTGGCGACCGCCTACGCGCAGTCCGAGCCCGATTATGCCAAGGCATCGCCGTTCGAAGCCCTGCTTCAGGACGAGCAGCCCAATGAGGGCCGCTTCATTCCGCCGATGGTCAAGGGCGATCATTCGTGGATCCAGAACCCGCTGCCCGCAAGCGTCTTCTCCAAGCCGGAACAGGCATGCCTCGCCAATGGCATCTATTTCGAGGCGAGGAGCGAATCCGTACGTGGTCAGGCCGCCGTCGCCCAGGTCATACTCAACCGCGTCCGCAACCCGACCTATCCGAATTCGATCTGCGGCGTCGTCTACCAGAACGACAGCTGGTTCAACCGTTGCCAGTTCTCCTTTGCCTGCGACGGCAGGAAGAAGCGCATCGACAGTCCTGCGGCCTACAAGACCGCCCAGGATATCGCCATGGCCGTCACCGCCGGCAAGATATTCATCCCTGAGGTCGGATCGTCGACCCACTATTACGCCCAATATGTCCATCCCGGCTGGGCGCGCACGATGGAGAAGATGACCAAGATCGGCCTGCATATCTTCTATCGGACCTATGGCGGCGGCTGGAGCTGAGCGCGCAACAGATCGCTGATCTTTGGCACGGCGCGCTGTCGATCGAAGAGCCATTGCTCGGGGGATTCGCGCAACGCATCCCCGTCATCGTGGCGGGCACGATGTCGCACCTTTCTAATCCATTGATTTTGCTGCCTAAAATACATGGCAATGAACTTCCGCCCGTGGCTTGACGGGCGCAAACCCTCTAACTATGTTGCCGGCGACTTTAGAAGCGGACGGACGGTGACGGTCTGACCGGGCAGGGGGGTTGCGATGGCCGACAAGAATGGGCCAGGCGGAACCGGAGAAACCGGCCGCGGCAAGCAGCATGAACCCGACATCCGCGACGACGATCTTGAGCGCCGCCGGCGTGACCTTGAAGCATCGCTTGCGACAAGGCGGCCGGGCCGGCTCGAGGGGAAAGACGACGCGAAAGCGGGCAGTACGGCCGGTTATGGCCAAGCGCTCAAACTCTCCAGCGAGTTTATCGCCGGGGTGGTGGTGGGTGCAGGCATCGGCTGGGTCATCGACCGTCTGGCGGGGACATCGCCATGGGGTCTGATCGTGTTTCTGCTGCTGGGCTTTGGCGCCGGAGTGCTCAACGTCATGCGTTCCGCGGGCGTCGTGGCAGAATTCGGACAGGGCGACAGATCGCGCCGTGGCCAGGACGATAAGAAATGACCGCGCCTCATGTGCGGTAATGGTAACGAGGCCGTGCGCGGCATTGACGGGGTTTGAACGTGGCAGCTGACAAGGTCGATCCGATCCACCAGTTCCATATCAACAAGCTGATTCCGATCGACATCGGCGGCTACGATCTGTCATTCACCAATTCGGCATTGTTCATGGTCGCGACAGTTGTCGTCGCCGCAGCGTTTCTGTTTCTCACGACGTCGAGCCGCAGCCTGGTTCCGGGCCGCCTTCAGTCGGTCTCCGAGATGGCATACGAGTTCGTTGGCAACATGTTGCGCGATGCCGCCGGCACGCAGGGCATGAAGTTCTTCCCTCTTGTGTTTTCGCTGTTCATGTTCGTGCTGGTCGCCAACCTGCTTGGCCTGTTCCCGTATTTCTTCACCGTCACCAGCCACATCATCGTCACTTTCGGTCTGGCCATCCTGGTGATTGCGACCGTGGTCGTCTACGGCTTCATGAAGCATGGTTTTGGCTTCCTCAAGCTGTTCGTGCCGCATGGCGTGCCGGTGTTCCTGCTGCCGCTGGTGGTGCTGATCGAGGTGATCTCCTTCGTGTCGCGCCCGGTCAGCCTCTCGGTTCGTCTGTTCGCCAACATGCTCGCCGGCCACATCACGCTGAAGGTGTTCTCCGGGTTCGTCGTCAGCCTGAGCGCGCTCGGCGCGGTTGGCGTCGCCGGTTCGATCCTGCCGCTGGCAATGGCGGTGGCGCTGACGGCGCTGGAACTGCTGGTCGCCTTCCTGCAGGCCTACGTGTTTGCCGTGTTGACCTGCATGTATCTCAACGACGCCCTGCACCCCGGGCACTGAGCAAAAATTTCCGGCCCAAGAGTTTCCAGCATTGGCGCCGGATGAAATCGCAACGGAATTTTTAGATCCAAAGGAGTTGAACAAATGGACGCAGAAGCAGCAAAGTACATCGGCGCCGGCATCGCTTGCCTGGGCATGGGTGGCGCGGGCATTGGCCTCGGCAACATCTTCGGCAGCTACCTGGCGGGCGCTCTGCGCAACCCGTCGGCTGCCGATGGCCAGTTCGGCCGTCTGATCTTCGGCTTCGCGGTGACCGAAGCTCTGGGCATCTTCTCGCTTCTGATCGCGCTTCTGGCCCTGTTCGGCTGAGCCCCTCTTTGGCTAAGCCATGAGAAGATTGGACGGGTCGGCCGCGCAAGCGGCGGGCCCGAATTTCGGGGATAGTCCATGTTCGTGACATCTGCCTTCGCGCAAGAGTCCGCGCCTGCCGATACCAGCCACGCTGCGACGGAAGGCGAGACGCAATCCGGCACCAGCGTGCCTGCCGAAGCGCACGGCACGTTTCCGCCATTCGATCCTGCGACGTTCCCGTCGCAGCTTCTGTGGCTGGCGATCACTTTCGGGCTGTTTTACCTCTTCCTGAAGCGGGTGGTGATGCCGCGCGTCGGGGGCATCATCGATGTCCGCAACGACCGCATCAGCCAGGATCTCGACCAGGCCGCCAAGTTGAAGGGCGAGGCCGACGCCGCTGTTGCTGCCTACGAGCAGGAACTGGCGGAAGCCAAGACCAAGGCCAACGCGATCGGCCAGCAGGCCAACGATGCGGCCAAGGCCGAGGCCGAGACCGCACGCAAGAAGGTCGAGGCCGCGCTCGATGCGAAGCTTGGCGAGGCCGAGGCCCGCATTTCTTCCATCAAGGCCAACGCGATGAAGGAAGTCGGCAGCATCGCCGAGGATACCGCTTCGGCGATCGTCGAGGCCCTGGTCGGCGGCAAGGCCAGCAAGGCCGAGATCGCGGCCGCGGTCAAATCCGTGGCCCGGTGAGGAGCGCATCATGGACTACACCTCTCTCGCAACGCTCTGGGCCACGGTAGCTCTGGTTATCTTCCTCGGCGTTGCAATCTACATCAAGGTACCTGGCCTGATCGCCAAGGCGCTCGACGCCCGCGCCGACAGGATCAGCAACGAGCTGGACGAAGCGCGCCGGCTGCGCGAGGAGGCCCAGCAATTGCTCGGCCAATACCAGCGCAAGCGCAAGGAAGCCGAGCAGGAGGCCGCCGCCATCGTCGCTGCCGCCAAGCGCGAGGCCGACATGCTTGCCGCGGACGCGCACAAGAAGACCGAGGACTATGTCGTCAGGCGCACCGCGCTTGCCGAACAGAAGATCGGCCAGGCCGAGCGTGACGCCATCAGTGAAGTCCGCGCCAGCGCCGTCGATATCGCCGTCGAGGCCGCACGCACGCTGCTTGCTGGCAAGATCGACGCCAAGGCGGGTGCCGAGCTGTTCAAGGCTTCGCTCGTGGACGTGAAGTCGAAACTGAACTAGGCCTTCGCAGACCCCATACGATCAAAGCCGCCCGGGCGACCTGGCGGCTTTTTTGCTGTGGAAAACCAGATTGGCGAGGCGGCAGAGCGCGTAATCTCCCTCCTTGAGGGGGAGATGGCCGGCAGGCCAGAGGGGGTCGCCGCGCATGAAGCGCTGACCTGATCTTTCGACGCCAAAGGAGCGTCGAGCCAGTCGAAAAAAGGGAGCCGAGCCCGGTCGAACCTACCCCCTCTGTCGCCTTCGGCGACATCTCCCCCTCAAGGGGGGAGATCGGCTGACATCGCCGTGGCTCACTCCAATCCGACCAGGCTCTCGTCTTCCGCCACTTCGGTCCCGCCCAATCTGAACGGCGCAAACGACACGCGGTGCAGCCGCGGCACGGGACCATGAGCCTCGATCGCGGTGCGATGGCGGACCGTGGCGTAGCCCATGTGGGACTCGAAGCCATAGCGGTCGTGATGGTTGCCGCAGCCGCACATCATGCGGTCGCGCATCACCTTGGCGACGATCGAGGCGGCGGCGATCGATTGCGAACGCTGGTCGCCCTTGATCAGCGCGCGCCCCGCACAGGGCAGGCCCGGGGGCACGTCGCGCCCGTCGGCGAGGGCGAGCTTCGGTTGAACCGACAGCCCGACCAGGGCACGGCGCATCGCCTCCAGGCTTGCCTTTAGGATGTTGCTGCCGTCGATGCCCTCGGCGCTGATCGAGGCCATTGAGACCGCCTGCGCGGAGCCGAGAATGAGCAGGAACAGGGCCTCGCGCTGCAAGTGGGTAAGGCGCTTGGAATCGTCCAGCCCGTCCGGAATGTTGGCGGGATCGAGCACCACCGCTGCGGCCACCACCGGTCCGGCCAAGGGGCCGCGGCCGGCCTCATCCATGCCCGCAACCGGCCACAGACCGTCGGCCATCGCCTTCGTCTCGAAGGAGAAGTCGGGCTTCTCGATAATCTCAAAGAGAGGCGGAGAATCAGAACGCGCGCGAGCCATGTTGCGGCGAGGTTCGCATCGGCTCCGATTCTCCGCAAGTCCCTCCGGGTCGGGTGGGGCGCCGGACCGGGAGGGCACCGTCTGCAGGCCGGGGCAGGCCGGACGGGATTCCTGTGCTGCGGCAGATCAAGCCGCCGCAGTGAATTGCATTCTCAAAGCAGCGTCAGCTGCAATTGGTCCTTGGCAGCAGCAACGAACTGGTCGGTCCGCAGCGCGCGCCGTTCGGCATTGAGGCCGAGCCGCTTGGCTGCGATCTCGAAGCGCCGGCCGATCTGCCAGGCATAGGGACCGGCGCCCTTCATGCGCTTGCCCCATTCCGAATCGTAGTCCTTGCCGTCACGCATCGAGCGGATCAGCGACATCACGTGGCGGTAGCGGTCGGGGTAGTGGCGCAGCAGCCAATCCTTGAAGATCGGGCTGACCTCCAGCGGCAGGCGCAGCACGACATAACCCGCCTCGCGCGCACCGGCGGCGCGTGCCGAATCGAGGATGCGTTCCATCTCCGGATCGGTCAATCCGGGAATGATCGGCGCCACCATGACCGACGCCGGAATTCCGGCATCCGAAAGCTGCCGGATCGCCTCCAGCCGCTTGGTGGGCGTCGACGCGCGCGGCTCCATGGTGCGCGCCAGCATGCGATCGAGCGTCGTCACCGACAGAGCCACCTTGGCCAGCCCTCGCTCAGCCATGCGCGACAGGATATCGATGTCGCGCACCACCAAAGCGGACTTGGTGACGATGCCGACCGGATGGCCGCGCGCTTCCAGCACTTCGAGGATCTCGCGCATGATCCTGTATTGCTTCTCGATCGGCTGGTAGGGGTCGGTGTTGGTGCCGATGGCGATGGTTCGCGGCTGGTAGCCGTCCTTCGACAGCTCCTTGTCGAGCAAGCGCGCCGCATCGGGCTTGGCGAACAGCTTGGATTCGAAATCCAGACCCGGCGACAGACCCATGAACGAGTGCGTCGGCCGGGCAAAACAATAGACACAGCCATGCTCGCAACCGCGATAAGGGTTGATCGAACGATCGAAGGAGATATCGGGCGATTCGTTGCGGGTGATGATGGTGCGCGGCTTCTCGACCTGCACTTCGGTCTTGAAGGGCGGCAGTTCTTCCAGCGAATTCCAGCCATCGTCGAAAACATGCCGGCTGACCGGCTCGAACCGACCGGACGGATTGATGCCCGCCGACCTGCCGCGGTTGCGGTCCGGCCGGACACGCACGCCACTCTGCTCGATCATCGCATTGGCCATCTCGGCCCGTCCAGCTCCGAAAGCTGCAATGTCGGCGCGCACGATCTGTTCCATCTTCGCCCGCTCCCAGGGACTGTCCGTGTTGTGTCGAATCGCTCTGTTCATGAAATTATTCCTATTTTGTTGATGAGAACAAAGCAAGAACTTTTTACGGTTCGCTGGATAACTGGCGCTATGCCGCGCTTTCCGCTATCGGCTAACGATGCTCAGTGTTCTCATCGAAACCTGCAATGACGAGGAAGGGCTTACCCGCACGCTCGCCTCGCTGATTGGCGGCGCGGTCGAGGGCGTGGTGCGTGACGTCATCGTCTGTGACACGGGCTCTACCGACCAGACGCATCGTGTGGCCGAGCATGCCGGCTGTCACTACGTGACGGGCGGCATCGCCACGGGGATCCGGCAAGCCAAGGGGGACTGGTTGCTGCTCCTGGAGCCGGGCGCACGATTGATGGAGGGCTGGATCGACGCGGTCGTCGACCATACGGCCAGGCAAACCATGGCGGCACGGTTTTCGCGGGCGCGCGGCAGCCGCAAGCCGTTCCTGGCTCGCGTCTTTTCCGCAAACCGTGCCTTGGCCGACGGATTGCTGATCAGCAAGCGTCAGGCCTCGGCCAGGAGTGCCGTCAGCGCCGAGGCCATCGCCCGCGGCCTCGCGACAAAGCGGCTCGACGCCGAGATTTGGATGGCGCCGGCGAAGCGGGAACGCCGCTCTCCGCGCTGAGTTTTTTGCACCTGCTCTGGTCATTGTGCATTGCACAAAATCTGACACGCGGTTAGCTTCCGGACAAAGCGGGTGAGTTGGGTTTGGGTCATGCCGAGTGGTGAACACCGATGCAGCATTGGTGGTGCCCTTATATCGAGGACCCGATGAACCTTCCAACGCCCGACAAATCCGGCACGGCCAGCCTAGAGGCCATGACCGCGCTCAGACAGATATGAGATTCTTGCAGTTGAGGAGGGGTTCTCCGTAACTCGGGTTGCGAAGCTCGAATCATAGGAGA
>NZ_JAMYMV010000035.1:0-64270 GCF_040318715.1 Mesorhizobium sp. M1050
GCTGGGCCGACATGTTCGACACCAAGAAATTCCCGGGCAAGCGCACCTTCTACAAATGGTCGGCGCCCGGCGTCATCGAGATCGCGCTGCTCGCTGACGGCGTTCCCGCCGACAAGCTCTATCCGCTCGATCTCGACCGCGCCTTCAAGAAGCTCGACACCATCAAGTCGGACATCGTCTGGTGGGGCGGCGGCGCGGAGTCGCAACAGTTGATCGCCTCCGGCGAAGCGACGTTCGGCCAGCTGTGGAACGGCCGCGTCTTTGCACTGGAGAAGGATGGCGCCGATGTCGGCGTCTCCTGGAACCAGAACCTGACCGCGGCCGATGTCCTGGTGGTGCCGAAGGGCGCCAAGAACAAGGACGCCGCGATGAAGTTTCTAGCTGCGGCAAGCAGCCCCACCGGCCAGGCGAAGTTTGCCGAAGCCAGTGGCTATGCGCCTGTAAACACGAAGGCCAAGGCCGAGATGCCGGCCGATGTGGTGAAGGCGCTGCCGGATGCTCATGTCGACGGGCAGATCAACCTCGACATGAACTATTGGGCACAGAATCGCGACGCCATCGCCGCACGCTGGTATGCCTGGCAAGCGAAGTAAGCCCGCTCCTTGAACAGCAAGGAACGAGACGGTCTCCGCCGTCTCGTTCCGTAGCCCGGGTCCGCTGCAATGTCGGTCGAAACACGCCAGAGCTTACCAACGTTTCGGATGCCGGCAGGCCTCAATGGGCTGCTGCCGGCCCTGGTCCTGATCGTGCTGTTCTTCGTCGTGCCGGTTCTGGCCCTGCTTTTGCGCAGTGTTACGGAACCCGAGCCCGGCTTGCAGAACTACGCGGCCCTGCTTGGCGACGGCACCTATGCGCGGGTATTCTTCAACACCTTCCTGGTCGCTTCGGTGGTCACTATCGTCACCGTCCTCGTCGCCTTTCCGGTCGCCTGGATGCTGGCGATCATGCCCTCGGCGCTGGCCTCGATCGTCTTCGGCATCATCATCCTGTCGATGTGGACGAACCTGCTTACCCGCACTTATGCTTGGATGGTGCTGCTGCAGCGCACCGGCGTCATCAACCGGACGCTGATTGCCGCCGGGATCATCGACCAACCGCTGCCGCTCATCAACAATCTCACCGGCGTTACCATCGGCATGGTCTACATCATGCTGCCCTTCATGATCCTGCCGCTGGTCGGCACGCTGCGAGCGATCGATCCGATGACGCTGCGCGCGGCGGCACTGTGCGGCGCAAGCCCCTTCCAGGCCTTCCGCCGTATCCTTTTGCCGCTGTCGCTGCCCGGTGTCGCGGCCGGCGGGCTGATGGTCTTCGTCATGTCGCTCGGCTACTTCGTCACCCCGGCACTGCTCGGCGGCACCTCGAACATGATGCTGGCCGAAATGATCGCTCAGATGATCCAGTCGCTGCTCAACTGGGGGCTCGGCAGCGCCGCCGCCTTCATCCTGCTTGTCGTCACCATGGCGCTCTATGCGCTGCAGCTGCGCCTCGTCGGTGCCAGGCGCATGAACGGAGGCGCCTGAGATGCTGCTCGACTATGACCGCATGGGCTGGCTGAAAATTGCCCTGCTCGGCTTCACCGCGCTGGTCGCCGGTTTTCTGCTGCTGCCTGTCATCTTCATCGTCCTGCTCTCCTTCGGCTCGTCGCGCTGGCTGGCCTTTCCGCCGCCCGGCTGGACGCTCAAATGGTACCAGGAACTGTTTGCCGATCCGGCCTGGCTCGACGCCGCGCTGACCAGTGCCCGCATCGCCACCCTGACAGCGATCCTTTCAGTGACGATCGGCCTGCTCGCCTCCTTTGCCCTGGTTCGCGGGCAGTTTGCCGGGCGCGAGATCCTGCGCGGCCTGCTGCTGACGCCGATGGTTCTGCCCGTCGTCGTCTTCGCCATCGCCATCTACGCCTTCTTCCTGCGCCTTGGCCTCGGCGGCACCAGCATCGGCTTCGTCATCGCCCACACCGTGCTGGCGCTGCCCTTCGCCATCATCCCGATCGCCACCGCACTTGAAGGCTTCGACAGGTCAATCGAGGACGCGGCCATCGTCTGCGGCGCCAGCCCGATCGAGGCCAGGCTCAGGATAACCTTGCCGTCGATCCGGATCGGCATCTTTTCCGCCGCGATCTTTTCCTTTCTCGCTTCCTGGGACGAGGTCGTGGTGGCGATCTTCATGGCGAGCCCCAGCCTGCAAACCCTGCCGGTCAAGATCTGGGGCAGTCTGCGCTCGGATTTGAGCCCGGTGATCGCCGCCGCCTCCAGCCTGCTCGTCGGGCTGACGCTGGCGCTGATGGTGCTGACGGCGCTGCTGCAGCGAAAGGTCCGGACATGACCCAACCCTTCCTCTCCATCCGCAATCTGCGCAAGACGTTCGGCGCGATCACCGCCGTGCATGACGTCACCCTCGACATACCCAAGGGTGAGTTCCTGACTTTCCTCGGGCCTTCTGGTTCGGGAAAATCGACGACGCTTTACGCCATCGCCGGCTTCCAAGATCCGAGTTCCGGCGATGTGCTGCTGCAGGACAAGTCGCTGCTTGCCGTGCCCCCTCACAAGCGCAATATCGGCATGGTCTTCCAGCGCTACACGCTGTTTCCACATCTGACGGTGGCCGAGAATGTCGCCTTCCCGTTGCGGGTTCGCCGCCGGCCGGAGGCCGAGGTGAAGAAGAAGGTGGCCGACATGCTGGCCCTGGTGCGGCTCGAAAGCTTCGCCGCACGCTTGCCGGGGGCGCTGTCGGGCGGCCAGCAGCAGCGCGTCGCACTGGCCCGCGCGCTGGCCTACGATCCGCCGATCCTGTTGATGGACGAGCCTCTATCGGCGCTCGACAAGAAGCTGCGCGAGGAAATCCAGGCCGAGATCCGGCGCATCCATCGTGAGACCGGCGTCACCATCCTCTATGTCACCCATGACCAGGAAGAGGCGCTGCATCTCTCGGACCGGATCGCGCTCTTCCGGGACGGCCGCATCGAGCAGACCGGCAGCGGCGAGGACCTTTATCTGAGACCAGCGACCGATTTCGTCGCAGGCTTCATCGGCAATTCGAATTTCCTCGCCGCCGAACATCTCGACACCAAGGATGGCACGGCAACGATACGGCTGGCCGATGGCTCGGTCGTTTCCGGCGTAAGGGCCAACGGCAGGTTCGACAAAGGCCAGAAGACCAGGCTGATGATCCGCCCGGAGGCATTTGGCATGGAGCGGAGCCCGGCAAGCGCGGAGCTCAACGTCGAGATCGTCGATGTCGCCTTCTACGGCGAGCGCCGGCGCATCGTCGCGCGCACGGCGGCTGGGCAGGAGGTCGACATCAGACCGACCTCCGCAGCCATGCGGTCGCCAGATCTGTCGCCCTGCAGCCGGCAGATCTTTTTCGATCCAGCGGCGGCATTCCTGTTTCCCGCCTGACGGGCCGGCTGATTGATTGCCGCCGGCCGTGCCAAACGAGCAAAATCCGAAAAAGTTTCAAGTTCTTCCCGACCGTATTTTACCCGAGATGGCCTGAATCTTGGAACTTTCATCCGAACCTGTCGCTTCCAGACGATCGTTGCTCCGCGATCCCAAAGCAGGCTCATGGATTCTGATGACCGCTGATCGCTTATCTTCTGCATGACCTTGCTGATCGTTCGACCGTCGTGCCGAGATAGCTCGACGTGTCGCTGCGACTGCTAGGGATGCTCACCGTGCGGGCATTCACGCGGGAGAATCGTGCCCAGCCGGAACCAAAGCAGGAGGCACCAGCCACCGCTCTTTTCACCATGTTGCGCTGCGTTAGATTTGTTGCATTGCGATATCAGCCCGACCGGCCGACACTGCCAAGGACTCGGGGCTGGGCTTGCACGAAGGATTTATCGTGGCGGCAGCGTTCCGGCCGGACATACAAGGATTGCGCGCGCTCGCCGTCGGCGGCGTCGTCGCCTATCATTTCGGCCTCACCGCGCTGCCCGGCGGCTTTGCCGGCGTCGATATCTTCTTCGTGATTTCCGGCTGGCTGATTTCAACCCACCTCATGCGGGAGATCGCTGAGACCGGCCGGCTCGATCTCTGGCGCTTCTATGCCAGGCGCGCGCGGCGGCTCCTGCCGGCAGCCCTGTTCGTCATCCTGGCCACGCTCGCCGCCGGCTACTTCATCCTGGCGCCGCAAGAGCAGACGCTCTACTCGCGCGGTGCCATGTTTGCCTCCGCCTACACCATCAATTTGTGGCTGCTGCGCTGGTCGTTCGACTATTTCGCCGCCGATGCCGCCAGCAATCCGTTCATTCACTTCTGGTCGCTGTCGGTGGAGGAGCAGTTCTACCTGGCCTGGCCGGCACTGCTTCTGTTGGCCGCCTGGCTGCGTCCTGGCCGCCGAACGGCTGCGACAGTAATCGGCGGCGCCGGCCTCGCCTCCTTGGCCGCCTGCTTGTGGCTGACCAGCGCAGCACCAGCCTGGGCCTTCTATTTCTCGCCGCTGCGCGCCTGGGAGTTCGCCGCCGGCGGCCTGGCGACACTGGCCCCAGTGGCTTTGCTGCGGTGGCGCCCAGGGCTGCTGGCGGCATTGGGCTGGCTCGGCCTGGCACTGATCGCGGCGGCCTATCTCTTGTTGAGCGAGAACCTGCCCTTCCCCGGCTGGCGTGCCCTGCTGCCGGTTGCCGGCACCGTGCTGGTGCTGCTGAGCGGCGCCGGCGCGGAACAGACCGGCAGGCACGCCCAACAGCGGACCGGCCGGCAGGCTTTTGCGCCGGCCACCGCTCTGTCGCTGCCGCCTTTGCAATGGATCGGCACGCTCTCCTATTCACTCTATCTCTGGCACTGGCCGGTCATCGTCTATGCCGGGATGCTGGTCCCGGACCTGTCCGTCCCGCAGCGACTGGGCTGCGGCGTACTGGCGCTGTCGCTGTCGGTGCTTACCTATCACCTGATCGAGAACCCGGCCCGGCGTGGCGCTTGGCTGGCGGCGGGCGTCCGGGCGCTGATCCCGGCCGCTGCCCTGACCGGTGCCGGCGTGGCGGTCGCCTATGCCAACGCGCATCTGGCCGCGCGCAACATCGACACTGCGCAGCGCGGCATCGAGCAGGCCGCCGAAAAACCTTCCATCGTGCGCGCCACCGACAAGAGCTGCCTGCTCGACTTCAACACGGTGACGCCAAAACCTTGCGTGTTCGGCGCGGCGGACGCCGCCCACACCATCGTGCTGTTCGGCGATTCGCATGCCGATCACTGGTCGACGCCTCTGGTCGAAGCGGCGAAGCGCAACGACACCAAAGTGATCACCTATCTCAAATCCTCGTGCCGCGCCTCGCGGCTCTCCACCTTCAATGCCGTGCTGAAGCGCGACTACACCGAATGCGATGCTTGGCGCGAGCAGGCGATATCGGACATCATCCGCCGCAAGCCGCGCCTGGTTGTGATCTCCGAATTCTCGATCGGCAATTTGATCCGCGACATGCCCGCCACCAGCCGCGCAGCCGAAATCGCGCGCTGGCAGGCCGGCCTGCGCTCGACCTTGCAGGCGTTCAGCCAGGCAGGGGTCGAGACGGCTGTCATTCGCGACACGCCGATCAACGCCAGCTTCGCCGACTCCTGCGTGGCGCGCGCTTTATGGTGGCGCGAAGCACCATCGCCGCACTGCGACACGCCCAGGACAGAGGCCGCCAACGACAGCACCGCGGCCGCCGAGCGCGCCGTGGTGAACAGCGTGCCCGACACGCGCTACATCGACCTCACCGACCGCTTCTGCGACCCGACCGCCTGCCATGTCGTCATATCAGGCCAACTCGCCTTTCGTGACAGGCATCACCTGGCAACGGCGTTTGCCGAGACGCTGGAAGGGCCGTTGGAGGGGGCGCTGTTCTAGGGGGTGAGACGAATCCATGGAACGAGGTCGCCTCTCGAGGGTTATATTAGGTCAACCTTGAAGAGGAGGCAGCTATGAAGAAGCTCCTGCTTGTTTCGGTTATCGCCATTGCTTCCGCGGCGGCGATGATCGCCCCCGCTGATGCCCGCAGTCATGTCTTTATCGGCATTGGGGCCGGCTACAACGACTATTACGGCAACGACTATTACGATGGTTATGGGGCCTATGGCGGCCGCTACGTCTACAGCCCGCGCTACGTCTACAGCCCCTATGACGACTACGACAACGGCTACAGGCCGCTTTATTTCCACCGGCACCACCGTTATTTCCACCGTTGCCACATCGAAGTGGTGAGGCACTGGCGCCACCATCACAGGATCATCGAAGAGATTCGCATCTGCCGATAACCCTGATGTTGAATGATCCGACCGGCATCGCCGGCCGGATCAGTGCGCCGTCTCTCAGCCCATCCGCCTCCCGATCATCATTCCATAATGCACCGCCAGTAAATCCAGCCCCACCTTCAACATCTTTGTCACCACATCCCTGTCCTCCCCCGTCTGCTCGGCCACGCCCTTGATCGACCCGCCCGCGCAGCAGACTCGTCGCACCACGGCGGCCACCTCCCAATGGCCTAGCGCCCTGGTGGCGGCGGCGTGGGCGCGGCCGGCATCCAGCACGCTGTCGGCGATTCCGCCGCCGTGGCGGCCGCCGTCGACGCGCTCGGTCCAGCGCATCGGCTTGACGCTGGCCTGCTGGCTGCAGCGAAAATCCTGACGGTAGCGCAGGCCGGCTTCGCGCTGCTGGCTCGACAGCGAGGTGATGCCTAGCAGCGGATCGATAGTGCCCACCCGCACGATGCCGCCGGTGGCGGTGAAGCCGTCGTTCGACACCTCGTAGACGCGGGCAGCCTCCCGCGTGCCGGCGGTCAGCCGCTTGCGGCCGAAGGCGTCGTCCTTCAGTGCGAAATCATGGCCGATCTCGCGGCGGATGCGCACCTGCTCGGCCTCGCCCTTCGGCAGTTTCGGCGCTTGGGGTTTGGCGGGTTTGGTTTTCCTGGACATGGGTAGGATCCTCGGTTGGGTGGGTGTGCGGGAGCTGGCATGGAGGCGAGCCTTCGCGCCCCTCTGGCGTGCCGGCCATCTCTCCCCACGCGGAGGGAGACTGGCAGCTTCGTCCTCGCCGCCCTTCCCACGACGCTGACGATTGGCGAGAGCCGAGAAACGTTCGACTCATCACAGCACCTGCCCAGCCGTGCCGGCATTCGGTGTGATGGAACCAGCGCGAATTTTCGACGTTATGCGGCGTCTACGGGAGACATGTCGATGACAGCTTTCGTGCCGATAACCCTGCGCTTTTGCGACAACAGAACCATGCTGGTCGGGTCGGTGGCCGAGGCAGCCGGGGCGCTCAAGCAGCAATGGCCCGACAAGACTTCGCCGGTCTATGTCGAGGCGGCCCGGCTGGTTGCGCTCGCCGTCGATGGTACCTGCAGCCAGCGCATCGCCTTTGAGGCTCTGACCAAAGCAGCCAGGCAACAGAACATACTGGTGGCCAAGCCGAAAAGCCGCGCCCGCGACTGGCTGGACGCCGTGGTCAGTCCGTGAAAGGCGCGCGCTGACCGGAGAATTGATGCAACCGCCCGCCCGCGCGGCGCGTTTAGTGGAGCGGTAAGTGAAGCCGCGCGCAAAGCGAAGGTGAACGCCGTGGGTACCATGAAGACCGGAGTGCCGCTTAAGGTGCGAATGAACGGAGATATTGAAGAGATCGACAGCGTCAGCGAGGCCGCCGATTTTCTGCAGCGCTGGCCGCTTGAGCGGCGCGGCCATGTCTACCGCAGCGCGCTCAACGCCTGCAGCGCTGCAATCGCCGCGCAGATTTCTGAAGCCGATGCCATGAAAGTGTTCACCGGCTTTGCCCGGGTGGCCAATATTCTGGTGGCCGATGGCGGCTCGACCATGACGCCCGAGGCCAAAACCATGCAAAGCCACATGCCCAAGCAGGGCCGGCAGGCGCCGAAATAGGGCGACGAGGCTTCTTTCTCCCCGTTTACGAGGAGAAGTGCCCGGCAGGGCAATGAGGGGCGGCGCTTCGGTCGGATGCTTGAAGTTCATATCTGCTTTCCACTTGAGTGCTGACCCTCATCTGCCTGCCGGCACCTTCGCCCCGCGAACGGGGAGAAGGGACGCTTTCTCTCACCCCGCCTCCACCGCAAAAACCCTGCGGCGGAAGCGCGCCTGGTGATAGGTGCAGTAGCTCTTCAGCGCACTGGTCCGCATGCCGCAGCACAGCATGTCGGCGCCTGGCCGGTCGCCGGGCGCATCCCGCTCTTCAGCAATGGAAATGTCGGTATCCTCTTCCACCGTCAGATCCAGCGGTGCGCGGCAGCGGGAGAACAGGCAGTCGATGAAGCGCATCGCCACGCCATGCGGCTGGCGGCCCACGGGTGCAGGCGGCGGCACCGGCACGGTGAAACGATAGGTCTGGCCGTCGGCGATCAGCACACCCGCCTCGGGCACCAACAGGCGCGGCGGCAGCCAGCCAGGCGAAGTGTCGCGCTTGGCGGCCGCCTTACGCATGCCGGTCCCATTGGCGGCGTTCGCGGCGTCGACCGTGCCGGCGACCGGCCTGGAGCTCTCTTTGCCGTGCGTCGGCGTTGTGCTCGCCAGCTTGCTTCCAGCGTGCTTGCCCACGGCCTGCTTGGCTCCGACCGGCAGCCCTTTGCCATTACCAAAGCCGATCGCGTCCAGCACGGCGTTGCGGTGCACGATGCCGACAATGGCATCGCGCGATACCGCACTGCCGCGCAGCGCGCTGAAAGCGGCGGCGATCCTCGAAGCGGAAAGCCCGGCCTCCAGCCAGCGGGCAATCTCCTGCAAGTCCGCCTCGGTGTAACTTGCCATTTCCAGGCTCCATCCAAAGTTCTGCCTTCGGCCGAGCGCCGCCAGGCAAGCGTCAAGGTTGGGCCCATTGGGCCGCACTCAGTGTTGTGTGGTTCGACGCCCGGCTTGCGCCGCCGGCTCAGCCGGACCGGGTTCGCTGTCCCGCCGCTTCGACGAGGCGCGAAAGCCGCGCCTCCGCCGTCTTTCTGTCGGGGGCCGAAACCGCCCTGCCGATCGCCCTGTCGCAAAGGATGACGGTGCCGTCTTCGGTGCGGATGCAGGATCGGCCAGATGGACCCGAAGACATCGGGCCGGCGCCATGCCGGTCGAATTGGGGGCCGGAGCCGAGGGGAGCGGCGGCTCCGGCCGTTCCCGTCGCCCGTGGCCCGCCGCCCCGGCCCCGGGCTGGGGCCTTGGAGCACCGGACCGCGGGCTGCGCCCCGGCCGGGGCGGAGGACGGCCGGGGCGGAAGGGTGCCGGCGACAGTCGCCGGATGCGCCCCATGGGAGTCAGGCGCCTCGGCGCCATGAAAGCTGGACAGGTTTTGCATGACCAGATATAAGCATAACTCAAAAAATAATGCAAGCCATTCTTTCATAGACGAGAGCCGCTTTCATCGCTCACATGGGTGTCATGGCTAAAACGGAATTGTCGATCAAGGTCGGGGCGGCTATCCGCAAGGCGCGCAAGCAGCGCGGCCTGGTCATGCGCCACATCGCCGAGCACAACGACACCGATGTCGCCGCCGTCGGCAACTGGGAAACCGGCCGCAACCTGCCCAAGACCGAGAACCTCTTGAAGACCGCCGCCTTCCTGCGCGTCGACCCGGTGGCACTGGGCCAAGGGCAGGTCGTCTTCCTCGACGATGCCGGTCCGGTCGCCGACGCCGAGATCGTCACCGATGCCGCCCCCCTGCCCGCCGGGTCGATGGATATCGAGGTGCTGGGCGCGGCCGTCGGCGGCGATGATGGCGATTTCACCTTCAACGGCGAGCCGGCGGGCCATGTCCAGCGCCCGCCGGGCGTCCGCAACGTGCCAAAAGTGTTCGCGCTGCACGTGCTGAGCGATTCCATGGTGCCGCGCTACGAGCCCGGCGACCTGATCTATTGCGGCGGCCGCGACGCCGTGCCGGGCGACCATGTCGTGATCGAGACGTTTCCAGAAGAAAACGAGCGCAACGGCAAGGCCTTCATCAAGAAGCTGGTCAAGCGCACCGCAGCCGAGCTGGTCGTCGAGCAATACAATCCGCCGAAGACGCTAACCTTCGACCGCTACGCCATAAAACACGTCTGGCGCGTGATTCCGCTGAAGGAATTGCTGGGGTATTGAGGATTCATCGCGCCCAAGTGCCATCATTCCACTGGCCGCGGCTTGCGCAACAGCGTATGATTAAGTCATACACATCCCATTTGCCCAGGGAATGACAATGCGCACCACCCAGCCACTGACCATTACCTTGCCACTTGAGATGGCGCAGATGGTGAAGGACAAGGTTTCATCCGGCGAGTACGCCACCGAAAGCGAAGTCATCCGCGATGGCTTGAGAACTCTTGCCGCACGCGACGCAGCGGTCGATCGCTGGCTGCGGGAAGAGGTTGCGCCAACAATGGATGCGCTTCAGAAGGATCCTTCGCTCGTCTCACCTCTTGAGGAAGTACGCAAGCGACTTCACAACCGCATTGATGCACTGGCGGGCAAGCGTTCACGCCAAGCATGACGCACAGGGTCGTCTTCAGTGAGGCCGCAGAAAATGACCTGCTGGATTTGCTGATCTATCTGGTTCCACAGGCTGGCGAACGAATTGCGCGAGCCTATGTCGATCGCCTCATCAATTACTGTTCGGACTTTGATACTTTCCCGAACGCGGGACGCGCCATGATGATGTCAGGCCAGGCCTCCGCACCGTGGGCTATCGCAGGCGGGCGACGATCGCATTCACCATCAAAGACAAGACCGTGACGATCGTTCGAATCTTTCACGGCGGGCGAGACGTCATCCTCTCCGACGAGGACGACGCCTTCTGACGGCCACATCATCAAGCCCGTCTCTCGACCCCTCGAGCGGCACCTCGCGCTCATTCAGCATCCGCGCTTCGCTGCGCACCCGCTGACGCTCGTCGATGAACGCCGCTTGGATCGTGACGGTTGCCCCCGGCAGCCCGTCGGCACGGCAGGCCGAGCAGACGATGCGGCCCGACAATGCGGCCAGCGGTGTATTTCCCGTCACCCCGAACCGCTTCAACTGTTCGGGCCGCCACCATCTGTTGCGGCCGCAATCGGCGCACTCGACCGAAATCGAGACGACATGCGCGATCACTGGTTCCCTGCCAGGCAATGCCATCGCCCCTCCTCACCTTTTTGTTCCTGATTTGTTCGCATATTCCTGTGTTTTGCGCCGGGAGTCGAGTCGCAGTTTTCAAACAGCTATAAAAGTTTTTCTTCTATAATTTTTTGAGTTATGCTTATCTACTTTGCAAATGTGAGTCGGGACACCAACCCACCGCCACATTAGTCCTGGGAGTGACAATGGACGCCGCCGATTTCGCCCGCGCCTGCGGTTATGCCGGCGACAGCCCAGCTCTGCTCGAAGCTTTCGAGGCGATCCGCCG
This sequence comes from Mesorhizobium sp. M1050, assembly GCF_040318715.1. NCBI lineage: Bacteria > Pseudomonadati > Pseudomonadota > Alphaproteobacteria > Hyphomicrobiales > Phyllobacteriaceae > Mesorhizobium > Mesorhizobium sp. M1050. Next base: position 11,317 of record NZ_JAMYMV010000035.1, read on the forward strand.
CAATGGCATCGCCCATGCACGCCAGGATCACATCAGGCGCAAGGCTGTCATCGACGAACTGAAATACTCGGAGACCTTGTTCCTGGCCGCGCTCGGCCCGGCACTGTCGGCTGAAGAAGCCATCGCGGATGCCGTTCGCCTCATCGCCTGCTGGCGCAACCTGCCGCGCTGGCGCCAGGAGCGGCGCCTGCCTGACCTCATCAGAGCCAAACAGCAGCGCCTGGTGGCGCGCTACTTCCGCCGTTACGGCCATCTTCTGTGGGCATGCGAGGCTAAGATGCGGTTCGCATAGCGAGGCGAGATATCCGGCAGGACACAGAGGGGGTGGACGGGCGCTAACCGCTTCTCGTTGCCCTCACCGTCGCACCCGCGACTTCAGCCACCGGTCGAACGCCACTGCCAGGATCAGGATCAGGCCGATGACGATGCTTTGCGTGTAGGACGACACGTTGTTGAACTGCAGCCCGTTCTGCAGCACGCCGATCAGGGCCGCGCCGACCACCGTGCCGCCGACCGAGCCGATGCCGCCGAACAGCGAGGTGCCGCCGATGACGACGGCCGAGATGACAGTCAACTCGTAGCCAATGCCAGCCACCGCCTCCGATGAATTCAACCGCGCCGACAGCACGAAGGCGGCGAGCCCGGCGAAGAAGCCGACGATGACATAGACCGAGACCAGGATTCGGTCGACGCGCAGGCCGGAGAGCCTTGCCGCCTCGGCATTGCCGCCGACGGCGTAGACGGCGCGGCCATAGCGCGTGTATCGCAGCACGATGTGGCACAGGATGGCGGCCGCCGCGAAGATGAGCGCCGGCACCGGCACGGGGCCGATCAGCCCGGTCCCGAACCAGCGCATCGAGGCGTCGAAGCCCGAGATCGGGCCGCCGTTGGAGATGGTCAGCGTCAGCCCGCGAAACACCGTCAGCCCGCCCAGCGTGACGACGAAGGGCGGCACTTTCAGCCGGGTGATGACAAGCCCCTGCACACCACCGGCCGCCGCCCCCACAACTACGGCGGCGAGCAGAGCGGCGAACCACCCAAAACCTTGCGTGCCGGAGGTCGACAGCGACAGCGTGTTGGCGGTGCCACCCTTGGCCACCACGGCGGCGACCATGCCGCAGAAGGCAAGCAGCGAGCCGACCGAGAGGTCGATGCCGGCAGTGAGGATGACGAAGGTCATGCCAAGCGCGATCAGCCCGGTGATCGAGATCTGCCGGGTGATGTTGAACAGGTTGATCGGGTCCATGAAGCTCGGCTTCAGCATTGTGAAGACGACGATCAGCGCCAACAGGAACAGCAGCGGCCCGAAGCTCATCAGCAGGCGCGCGAAATTGATGCCGCCGCGCTGTTCCTCCGCCACGCTCATGGTGTCTCCTTGCGGTCAAGAGCCATCAGTTCCATCAGTCTTTCCTCGTTTGCCTCGACGCCCGGCATCTCGCCGGTGATGCGTCCCCGGCGCATGGTGACGATGCGGTCCGACACGGCCAGCACCTCGGGCAATTCGGACGAGATCATCATCACCGCGATGCCGCGCGCCGCAAGCTGCACCAGGATCTGGTGCACTTCCGTCTTGGCGCCGACATCGACGCCGCGCGTCGGTTCGTCGACGATCAGCACCTTCGGATCGCGCGCCAGCCAGCGCGCCAGGACCACCTTCTGCTGGTTGCCGCCTGACAGGCCCTCGATCGCCTGCTCGGGCGAGGCCATGCGGATCGACAGCATCTTCCTGAAGCCGGCAAGCGCATCGCGCTCGCGCCGCTCCGCCATGAAGCCGAAGCCGTTGCTGAAGCTGCCCAGCGATGCGACGGAGAAATTCGGCAGGATGCCCAGTGCAGCAAAGATCGCCTGGTGCTTGCGGTCCTCCGGCACCAGGCCGATGCCGAGCGCAATCGCATCGGCCGGTGACGCCGGGGTGATTTGCTTGCCGTCAAGCGTGATGGTGCCGGCCGCGATGCGGTCGGCGCCGAAAATCGCGCGCGCCAGTTCGGTGCGGCCCGAGCCGACGAGGCCGGCGACGCCGAGGATCTCGCCGGCCTTGAGGTCGATGTCGACGCCGTCGAGCACGATGGCATGCGGCGCCTCGGGATCGCGCACGGTGCGCAGGCCGCGCACCGACAGCACGACATCGCCGGCAACCGCGCGCTGCGCCGGCCGCGCATAAAGTTCCGACGCCGCCCGGCCGACCATCTTCTCGATGATCCTGGGCAGCGCGATCGGTCCGCCTTCGCGGTCGAGATGCCCGGCCAGCCTGCCGTCGCGCAGCACCGTCATGCGGTCGCAGATGGCGGAGGCCTCCTCCAGCCGGTGGGTGACGAACATGATGGCGACGTTGTCCTTGCGCAGCCGGTCCATGATCGACAGCAGCCGCTGCACCTCGGTCTCGGTCAGCGCCGAGGTCGGTTCGTCCATGATGATCAGCCGGCTTTTCAGCGACAGCGCACGCGCTATCTCGACCAGCTGCTGTTCGGCCACCGACAGAGCCGACACCGGCGTCGTCGGATCGATGGAGAGGCCGACGCGGGCGATGATGTCACGGGAGTCCTGCTCCATGCGCCGCCAGCTGACCAGCCCGAGCGGACCAACTGGCGCGCGGCCGATAAAAATATTCTCCGCCACCGTCAGCGTCGGGATCAGGCTGAGCTCCTGATAGATGGTGACGATGCCGAGCCGCTTGGCATCCTGGGGGCTCGATGGCTGATAGTCGGCGCCGTCGAAAATGATGCGGCCGCCCGACGGCGGCATGACGCCCGACAGGATTTTCAGCAGCGTCGACTTGCCGGCGCCGTTCTCGCCAAGCAAGCCGAGGATTTCGCCGGGGCGGACGTCGAGCGAGACATCTCTGAGCGCGGTGACGCCGGCGAAATGCTTGGTGATGCCCTCGACGGCAAGCAGGATAGGTTCGGGCGATGCGGCTTCAGCAGGCGACAATGGTTGCTTCCTCGATGCAGTTCATGCGGCCCCCTGTCGGCGCGTGAACACCCCCCTCTGTCCTGCCGGACATCTCCCCCTCAAGGGGGGAGATTGGCAACTTCACCGGCAGCACCTTTTCTTTCAACGTTGGGAATTGGCGAAAACAGAGTGAACAGCCGATCTCCCCCCTCGAGGGGGAGATGTCCGGCAGGACAGAGGGGGGCGCTGTCCCGCCAGCCTTGCCAATGAGCCTATCCCCGCCAATCACCCCTACTTCGTCTCGCCGATCCTCTCCGCCTTGTCGAGATTGTCCTTGCCGATGACGATCGGTGTGAGCAGCACCAGCTTCTCCTTCGGCTCGGTCTTGTCCTTGGCAAACGCCACCGCGATGCGGACCGCCGTGCGCGACTGCTCGCCGGGGAACTGCTCGACGGTGCCGGCAAGCTTGCCGTCGCGCACCGCGACCAGCGCTTCGGGAAGCGCGTCGAAGCCGTAGATCTTGACGTCGGTGAAGTTGCGCGCGGCACAGGCTTCCATGGCGCCGAGTGCCATGTCGTCATTGGCGCAGACGATGGCGTCCGGCTTGCCGTTGGCGGCAAGCCCGGCTTCGGTCACCGACAGCGCCTCGGCGCGGGCGAAGTTGGCGGTCTGCTCGAAGACGATCTGGTACTTGTCCTTCAGGGGATCGAGCACATTGTGCACGCCCTTGTTGCGGTCGATCGCCGGGCCGGCGCCTGGCTGGCCCTGCAGATGGAAGAGCTTGGCGCCGTTGGGGAACGCCGCAACCATGGCATTGGCCTCAGCCTCGCCGCCCTTGACGTTGTCGGCGCCGACATGGGCCAGAATACCCTCGACGCCGTCGACGCGGCGGTCGATCGTCACCACGGGAACGCCGGCCTTGACCGCTTCCTCGATGGCCGGCGCCAGCGCGTTGACGTCGAGCGGCGAGATGACGATGGCGTTGACCTTCTGCACCAGGGCCGCCTCGATGTCGGCGGTCTGTTTGGTAGCCGAGTTCTGGCCGTCGCTTTCGGTCAGATTGACGCCCTGCGCGGCGGCTTCCGCCTTGATCTCGTTCAGCATGTGCACGAAGAACGGAAAGCCGAGATTGGGCACGGAGCCCAGGATGGTGAGCTTGTTCTGCGCAAACGCCGAGGGTGCGGCAAGCATCATGGCGCCAAAGGCCGCGGACGACAGCAGGAATTCGCGTCTGTTCATGAGATCCTCCTCCACAAGGACGCACGACCCCGAGAAACCGGGATCGGTTTCAGGAAGTATCATGCGTCGGTTCAAAGTGTTGGAGCATCCTCCCTGCGCCCGAAAACGCATGCCGCTCCAGCCGGCCGCCGCTGTAAAAACGAGCCTCCCATCGACGCCTGCGCGGGGATGCTAGCCCGGGGTCAACCATTTGTGCAACATCGATATAACGGAGCTACCGGGCAACTTATCGGAATTGTCGGATTTTTGGATTGCGGCTTCCTGCCCTTTGGCGATCGGCTCGGGTCGGCCGGGCCTTGCAGTCCGTTCTTTTTCTGGGCCAGGAAGCGAAAGCGCTGCTCCGACACGTGCGGCCGTCTCGCGTGGTCGGGGCGCCTGACTTCCATTCCCTTGGTCCGGCACTACTTTGGGACAATGCAGATCGTCAAAAGTGGCACCGGTTTTGGGAGAACGATATGCACGACAACAAGACCTGAATTTTCGAAGCCCACGATTTGGAGAATTGCATGAAGCCGCAAATCATCTGCCATATGCTGGCATCCCTTGACGGCGGCCTCCACCCGAGCCGCTACACCAAGAGCCCCGACGGCACCCTGGCCGAATGGTCCAGCCTCTATGAGCATATCCACAATGACCTCGCGGGCGATGCCTGGATCGTCGGCCGCGTCACCATGGCCGAGATGAGCAAAGCCGTCGCGCATCCGCCGGCCAATGCCGGCAAGGTCGACCGGCCCTATCATTTCGCGCAGGCCGGTGCGGGCATTTATGCCGTGGCGCTCGATCCCTCGGGCAGGCTTCACTTTTCCAAACCCGACATCGGCGGCGATCATGTCGTGGTGCTGCTTGGGCGTGACGTTGCCGACAGCCATCTGGCCGAACTTGCCGCCGACGGCGTGTCCTATATCGTCGCGGAAACCGCCGACATCGATCTCGCGTCGATGGTCGAGGTACTCGGCCGCGAATTCGGCATCCGAAGGCTGCTGCTCGAGGGCGGCGCCGGCATCAACGGTTCTTTCCTCGCGGCAGGGCTCGTCGATGAGCTGAGCCTTCTCGTCGCGCCGGCGCTCGACGGGCGGGCGGCAAACCAGGGTTTCGTCGAGTTCGGCGAGAGCGGCCTGGCGGGCAAGATGCAGTTGTCCCTGACGAGCTGCGAAGCGCTCGCGCATGGGCTCGTTCATCTGCGCTACGCCGTCACCCCTGGCTGATCGCTCGCAAAACGGCCGGTAACCTGACTGTTACCGGCCGTATCTCGCCAGCCTTGGCGCCGAGGCTTCAGCCGTCAGTCGGCGTATGGCATGGCATCAAGATCGGCGATCAGTGTTGGGCCGGTCGGATGCCAGCCCAGCCGTGCCTGGGTCAGCGCGCTGGAGGCCGGCAGATCCATCGGCGCGAACATCGCCATCCTGCCGAAATGCTCCTCCGCCTTTTCCGGCGGTATCGAAACGACCGGCAATTTCAAACTCCGGCCAAGCGCCTCGGCGATTGCGCGCGCTTCGACACCCTCCTCGGCGACCGCGTGATAGCGCGCGCCCGGCTGCCGCTTTTCCACGACGAGCCGGTAAAGGCGCGCCGCGTCGAGGAGATGGCCCGCGGAGAAGCGGTTGCGGCCTTCGCCGATATAGGCCGAGACGCCTTTCTGGCGCGCGATTTCGATGAAAAGCGTGATGAGCCCCTGCTTGACCGGATTGTGAACCTGCGGCAGGCGCACCACCGAGAGGTTGATGCCGGCCTCCAGCAACGCATTGCCGGCGAGTTCCGAGGCAATGCGCGGATTGGGATGGCTGGGGTTGAAGATGTCCTCGACTGCCGGTTGGCCATGGCCGGCGCTGCCCGCGCCAACGCCGGAGGTGATCACCAGCGGCCGGTCGGACCCCGCCAATGCCTGGCCGAGGGCCGCGATGACGCGCTTGTCCTTTTCGCAATTCTCGGCAAATCGAGAGAAGTCATGGTCGAACGCAGTATGGATCACGGCTTCCGCCCTGGCCGCGCCATCGCGCAGGCCGTCGGGCTCTTCAAGCGTTCCCCGATGTACTTCGGCGCCAGCGGCGGCAAGCGCCTCGGCGCCGGCGTCGGAGCGGGCGACGCCGACCACCTGGTGGCCCGCCTTGATGAGTTCGGAAACCAGCGCCGAACCGATGAAACCGGTCGCGCCGGTGAGAAAGATACGCATGCAAAATCTCCTGCACAGTTGCCTGCGTAATATTGCTCGTCTATTATTCCATTAAAGTAGTGATCTTATCATGGTATAATGCCTAACAGGATGCCCATCAATTCGGCCGGCTCACTGGCAGCGTTCCTCAAGGACCGGCGCACCCGCCTCGATCCGGCGTCCTTCGGCTTCTCGGGGCGCAGGCGAACTCCGGGATTGCGCCGCGAAGAGGTCGCCCAGCGCGCCAACATCAGCCCTACCTGGTACACTTGGCTGGAACAGGGCCGCGGCGGCGCGCCCTCGGCTGACGTGCTGAACCGCATCGCCAAGGGGCTGATGCTGACCGAGCCGGAGCGCGAACATCTTTTCATGCTCGGGCTGGGTCGCCCGCCCGAAGTTCGCTACAAGGGCGTCGAGGGGGTCAATCCGCGGCTCCAGCGACTGCTCGACACACTCGATGCCAGCCCAGCTCTGATCAAGACCGCCACCTGGGACGTCGTTGCCTGGAACCGCGCCGCGCAAGTCGTGCTGACCGACTACAGCGCCCTGCCCGCCGGCCAGCGCAACATCCTGCGCTTCATGTTCCGCAGCCCTGTCATCCGCGCCAAGCAGCACGATTGGGAAAGCCTCGCCCGGTTCGTGGTGGGAGCGTTCCGGGCCGATGCGGCACGCGCCGGCGCGGTGTCGGAGGTCGCCCAACTGGTCGACGACCTTTGCAGCGTCAGCCCCGAGTTCGCCGCCTTGTGGCAGGAAAACGACGTGCTCAGCCACGGTGACGGGACAAAGCGCCTGAAGCACCCGCAGCTCGGCAACATCGAGCTGGAATACTCGGCATTCTCGGTCGATGGGCGCCCGGACTTGAGCATGATCGTCTACAACCCGATCGACAACACGGTCGCCGACCGTATCCGCGCCCTCGCGCGGCGCCCTTCAGGGCAAGGGGACCAGGGCTGATATCTGCGGCGACGGCGGACGGCGCGGATGCCGCCATTGCCCCATGCCCTGCATACAAGGCAGCAACACGGCTTGCGAAGCCATCGCGGCCCATGGCATCTGTCGGCTTCACCAACACAAATGGCACCATGACACCACGGCAGACACGACAAAGCGGCAGGCAGGCGGCGCCCGGCGTCAGCCTGAACCGGGCGCTGTCGAAGCTTGGCCTGTGCTCGCGCACGCAGGCCGAGGTGCTGATCGCGGAAGGCCGCGTGCGCGTCGGCGGCAAGGTGGTGCGTGATGCAGCGCTGCGCGTCGACCTCAACCGCGACCGCATCGTCGTCGACGGTGAGCAAGTCGTTGCCGAGCGCAAGGTCTATCTCATCCTCAACAAGCCGCGCGGGCTGGTCACCACCCGCGACGACCCGCAACAGCGCGACACCGTCTATGCCTGCCTGGAGGGGCTCGATTTGCCCTTCGTCTCGCCGGTCGGCCGCCTCGACAAGGCGAGCGAAGGCCTGCTGTTGATGACCAACGACACCCGCTTTGCCAACCGGCTGATGGACCCCGCCTCGCATTTGCCCAAGACCTACCATGTGCAGATCGGCACGGTGCCGGATGAGACGATGCTGGACAAATTCCGCGCGGGCGTCATCGTCGACGGCGAGACCCTGACCGCCAGCTCGATCCACCTCTTGCGCAGCGGCGGCCGCACAGCCTGGCTGGAGATCGTGCTCGACGAAGGCCGCAACCGCCACATCCGCCGCCTGCTTGCGGCGCACGGCATCGAAGTGCTGCGCCTGATCCGCATCGCCATCGGCCGCCTGCAGCTTGGCGACCTCGCCAAGGGCACCGCGCGGCATCTGACGTCGGATGAACTGGCGCTGCTGGCGGAGTGAGTGGGGCGTGTCGCCGGTGTCGGCGCACCGCGTCGGCGCCCTCCTGACGGAGGGCTGTCAGGAGACCTGGTCTATATCTGCCCATGGGGCGGCAGCGGCTCCAGCAATCCAGGAGCCATGCGATGAATTTCGTCTCTGTCCGCATCATCACGTCAGATGTCCAGCGCCTCGTGCGCTTCTACGGCGAAATCACCGGCAGGCCGGTGACCATGTACACGGAAGACTTCGCCGAACTCGCAACACCTTCCTGCACGCTGGCGATCGGCAGCACGCGCACTTTGATGCTGTTCGGCGGCGACATCGCCCGCCCGGCCGACAACCACACGGCAATCCTCGAGTTCCGCGTCGGCGACGTCGACGCGGAATTCGCCAGGCTCTCGGACACCTTAAGGGACGTCACGGTACAGAAGCCGACCACCATGCCCTGGGGCAACCGGTCTATGCTGTTCCGCGACCCGGACGGCAATCTGGTGAACTTCTTCACGCCGGTGACCGCCGAGGCGATCAGGAAGTTCGACAGATAGGACTCTTGCGCCCTACTTCTGGTTCCACTTGCGCACGACCGGCTCGCTCAAATCATGCTCGTAGCCGAGCACGCTGATACTGGCCGTATCGAGCACGAACAGCGCACCATCTTCGGGCGGCAAGCCGAGCCAGCGCGCCCCCAGCACGCGCAAAAAATGCGCGCTGGAAAACACCAATATATCGGCATTGGCCTTGCGCAATTCGGCGATGATCCTGTCCGCTCGCGCGCCGACATCGGCCGCAGTCTCGCCCTTCGGGCAACCATCGCGAAACACGGTCCAGCCGGGCCGCTCGGCCTGGATCTGTCTTGTCGTCAGCCCCTCATAGGCGCCGTAGTCCCATTCCTGCAGATCGTCCTTCTTGACGCTTTCGGCACCGAAGCCAGCCAGCACGCTGGTGTTGTAGGCACGCTGCGAAGGGCTCGACCACACCGCAGAGAATGACAGGCCTTTGAGTCGGTCCGCGACACCCCGCGCCGCGGCCTCGCCGGCCGGCGTCAACGGCATGTCGGTGCGGCCGGTGTGGTGCCCCGAAAGGCTCCACGCCGTCTCGCCATGCCGGACCAGATGGATCTGCGGAAACGCGCTGCTCATTGGATGCCTTTCGATGTCGCCCGCACCTTAGGGGACGATCCCGCAAAGGGGAATCCTGCTGACGCAAACGTGTGTGCAACCTGGCCCTGATCCGCATCGAGTTGGCCCTGTGATCAGCCCGATGGCGCGACTATATCAAGGGGAGCCTCCCAAGGCCCCCGCCACCACAACAGGTCGAGATCACCATGTACAAACATCTGCTCATTGCCACCGACGGATCGGAACTGGCCGACAAGGGCGTTGCCCACGGCCTGGCGCTGGCCAGCGGCCTTGGTGCCGCCGTCACTTTCATCACCGTCTCCGAACAATTCCCGATCTTCGCCTGGGGCGGCGCCATGGCTGGCTATGCCGCTGGCGATGAACTGGCGGCCTACCAGGAAGAGGCGCGCAAATATGGCAAGCAGGTTCTCGACAAGTGCAAGGCATCGGCGAATGCGGCCGGCGTCTCCGCCGAGGTCGTACATGTCGAGGACAAAAGGCCGGCCGAGGCGATCCTGGAGCTGTCGCAGGCTCGAGGCTGCGACTTGATCGTGATGGCCTCGCACGGGCGTCGCGGACTGGGCAAGCTGCTTCTGGGAAGCCAGACGGCGGAAGTGCTGTCCTACACCGAAATCCCGGTGCTGGTGGTGCGGTAGGGTCTGCTGCGGATCACGAGTTCCATCGAGCCATTGTGCCGTCCTCGCTTCACCGTAGTGACATTGTCGTAACGATCTGCTGTGCCTGGGCGATGAAGGGAGCTACCGATGCCACCGTCACGTGGTCTGTTGCCGAAGAGCGTTCCGATCAATATCCGCGTTAGGCCGGAAGTTCGCAATCTGATCGACCGGGCAGCGGAACTGCTCGGCAAGAATCGTGCGGACTTTGTGCTTGAAGCGTCGCAGCGCGCCGCTGAGGACGCGTTGCTTGGTCGTCTCGTGTTTACCGTCGAGCCGGATGTCTACGCTGTGTTTCTGGCACGTCTCGACACACCGCCGCAACCGAACGATCGATTGCACCGCACCATGACGACAAAGGCTCCATGGGACTCCGCGTGACGCGTCGGCTCCGGTTCCGCTCGCCGAGGCCCGGTTGTGCCGCAATTGCACCTCAGCTGCAGTTACCTCCACGGGTGGGTGGGTTGGTTGAATTTATGAGCTAGGGTCCGCGATAGGCGTCGCATAGACGACGATCGCGTATCCATCCCGAAGGGCTGCCTCCGCGGCATTTCGCAAAACGTCATCGCTTATTGAAGAAACTCCAACCGCTAATTCCTTAGCATCCCGCATCTCGGCACGCTGCCAGCCGCAGGTCATAAGATACGCCGGCGTTGCGGATAGGGCCGACTCCAGACTATTGGCATTGGCAAAAACCAAGAGCGCGTAGCGCTCGCCATCAATATATTGGTCGTGCCCGTCCGCGCATGCCACCAATTTCAGCACATGAAGGCTCATTTCGTCAGTCTGCTCTTGTACGGTCGGTAGGGCCGTAGTTGATCCAAGGGATAGGTCTACAACAACACCTCGCCCGCAAGATAGACCCCCAGCGCTAGCAACCCGACGAAGAACACCATGCGGAAGGTCTCGACGCTCATCTTCTGGCGCAGCGCCTGGCCGGCGAACATGCCGGCGAGAGCCGGCGCCAGGGCCAGGACCGACCCCGCCAGTTGCGCCGTCGGCGACGCGAGAGCGCCGGTCCTGAACAGCCCGATAGCGAGCGCTGCCGTCGACACGGTGAAGGAAAGGCCGAGCGCCTGGATCAGGTCTTCTTTCTCCAGCCGCAGCGATTGCAGATAGGGCACCGCGTGCCTGGCCTCGACAATGTCTGCCGGCTGGTCGCACAAGGCGGCGGCCTCGCCGTCGTGCCGGAAAGTGTCGCGCGCCGCTCGGCACGCTCAGTGCGTAGCCTGCGGCTGACCGACGACTGGGCGACGCGCCAGCTCAACCTCTGCGCTCGCCGCTTCGACGAGTTGACGCCGCAGGCAAAGCTGCTGGCCGCCGCGCTGGCCTGAATTCCACAGCCGAACAGCAAGCGGCTGCATCCGCGCCGGCGACCATTGTCCCCGTCAATGCGAAAACAACGCCTTGCATTTCAAAAATCCGTGACATAGCTTGTTTGCACATTGGCAAAGAAATTGCCGAAGTTTTTTCCTTTTGTGAAAGACGGGGACTTTGCGGGAACATCTCGATCTGACCGATCGGCGGCTGGTCAAACAGCTGTCGCAGGACGCCCAACCGGGCATCAACCGCATCGCCGAGATCTTGGCGGTTTCGGTTCCGACGGTGCGCTCGCGGCTGCGCAACCTGCTCGACCGCAACCTGCTCAAGATCGTCGGGCTGCTGAACCTGACCGAGCGGCCCGAGCTGATCTCGGCGATTGTCGGCATCAACGCCCAAGGGCGCGGCCGGGCCCGCGAGCTGGCGCAGCGCATTTCCGAACTGCCCTTCGTGAACTCGGCTTCGGTGGTAACCGGGCGCTTCGACATCATCGTCGACGTGACGGTGGCCGGTGATGTCGCCGATCTCTACCGCGTCACCAGCGAGTTGATCCCGGGCGCCGGCGAGCCGGGCGAAGTGGTGCGCAGCGAGACCTTCGTCGTCATGGCGTCCTGCAACAAATGGGTCAGCCTGCCCGAAGGCTGCTGGTCGGACGACCGCAAGGAGCCGGCATGAAGATCGCGGTTCTCGGTGGCCTCGGCCTGCAAGGCCGCGCGGCCATCGCCGACCTCGTCGTCAGCGACGGAGTTGAGGAAATTGTCTGCGTCGACACCGCAGCGGACGGTCCTGCCCGGCTTGCCGGCCTGACCGACCTTGCTCGCGTGCGCTTCGTCGTGCCCGATGGCGCCATCGGCCCGGCGCTGGCCAAAGTGCTTGATGATGTCGACGCCGTCATAGATCTGTTGCCGCAGCCGCTGATGCGCGAGGCGGTGCAGGCCGCCATCGCCACGCGGACGCCGCTGGTCACCACCAATTACGCCAAGTCGATCGCCGACCTGGCGCCGGCGGCCGAACAGGCCGGCGTCCCGATCATGACCGAATGCGGGCTCGACCCCGGCATCGACCTCGTGCTCTACGCCCGTGCCGCAAAGCAGTTCGACTCCATCACGGCAATCGATTCCTACTGCGGCGGCATCCCCGAGCCGAAGGCGATGGCCAAGCCGCTTTGCTACAAGGTGAGCTGGAATTTCGACATGGTTCTGGTCAGCCAGAACCGCGACAGCGTGATGATCGAGGACGGAAAACGCGTCGCTGTGCCGGCCGGTCAGCAGCACGCCAACCCTTTCATCCATGAGATCGAGGTCGCAGGCTTGGGCAAGCTCGAAGCCTTCCCCAATGGCGATGCGCTGCATTATGTCGAGATGCTAGACGCCGCCAGGGGGCTTCGCCGCTCCGGCCGCTACACGCTGCGTTGGCCGGGATGGTCGGCCTTCTGGGCGCCGCTGAAGGAGCTCGGCTTCCTCTCCGAAGACAAGGTGCCCGGCACCTCCAACAGTCCGCGCGAATTCCTCGGCCGGCTGCTCGGGCCTCAATTGCAATATGGCCCCGGCGAAAAGGATCTTTGCGTGATGCGCAATGTCTTTTCCGGCCTCGAAGGCGGCCGCGCCAAGACGGTGACGTCGGACCTGATCATCGAGCGGGACCTCGTCTCCGGCCTGTTCGGCATGAGCCTCGGCGTCGGCTACCCCGCCAGCATCGTAGCGCAGATGCTGGCACGCCGCGAGATCGGCAAGCCCGGCCTGCTCAACCCGCTGCTCGATGTGCCTGACGAGCCCTTCTTTGACGAACTTGCCAGACGCGGCATCAAGGTCACCGAAACGGTGGCCTGGGACTGAGGATTTTCGAACGGTGGCCGCCGCCGGCAACGGTAGCCGCCGCTCAAAAAACGGCCCGAGGAAATCCGCGGGCAGATATCAACGACAACAGGGAGGACTACCGAAATGAAGATTGCCAGACTTTTCATCGCCGGACTTGCGCTCGCCGGGCTCACCACTGCGGCCACAGCCGGAACACTGGACGACATCACCAAGCGCGGCGAACTGCGCGTCGCCGTGCAGACCCAGGGACCCCCCTTCTCGCTGGTCGGCGCCAATGGCGAACGCACCGGCAGTTCGGTTGAACTGGCCGAACTGATGGCCAAGGAAATGGGTGTGAAAATCACCTTCCTCGACTTCGACTGGGACGGCCTGATCCCGGCGCTCTTGTCCGGCAAGGCCGACCTTCTGGTCGCAGACATGACGCCGACATTGGCGCGCGGCATGAAGGTCGCCTTCACCACGCCTTATATGTATACGGGCAGCACCGTCTTCACCAAGGCCGACAGCAAGTTCAAGACCACCGAGGATTGCAAGGCCAAGGGCACCAAGATCGCCGTGCTGCTGGGCGCCACCGGCGAGAAGGAAGCCAAGACCGCCTTCCCCGATGCCGACATCAAGAGCTACAAGGGCGGTGGTCCGCTGCTGCTCGATGCCGTCAACAACGGCCAGGCCGATTGCGGCGTCAACGACATCTCGGCGGTCAAGGGCCAGTCGACCGCTTATCCGGCCGGCTCCTTCACCATCATGCCGGACCTTTTGTCGAAGGAACCGCTTGCCTTCGCCACCCGCTATGACGAGCCGGACCTGCTGGTCTGGATGAACCTGTTCCTCAACCAGGTCAGCATCGACGGCCGCCTGCAGAAGAACCTCGACTACTGGGTCAATTCCGACGCCTGGAAGAAAGACCACTGAGGAATTAGGAAGTAGCGAGTAGCGAATAGGGAGTGGTGAACGGCCGTTCCGGCCACGCTTTGCTGCTCCCTACTTCCCTACTTCCCTACTTCCCTACTTCCCTACTCGCTACTCGCTATTCGCTAATCACCCTTCCCTCTTCACCGCCGCGCGCACATGCTCGAGAATTTCAGCTTCCGCACAATCCTCGAATATCTGCCCCTGTTCGGGCAGGGCCTGATCACGACCGTCTGGCTGTCGGCGCTGTCCTTTGTCGGTGCGCTCGTCGTTGGCATAGTGCTGTGCGCGGCGAATCTGCAGCGCGGCTGGCTGTTCCGGACACCGGCCAAGGCCTATATCGACGCGGTGCGCGCCACGCCCCTGCTGGCGCAGCTTTATTTCCTCTATTTCGGCTTGCCCAGGCTCGGCTTCGTGCTGCCCGAGCTCGTCGTCGGGATCCTCGCGCTATCGCTCAACAGCGGCGCCTACATCGCTGAAATCATTCGCGCCGGCATCCTGTCGATCCCGCGTGGCCAGGTCGAAGCCAGCGTCGCCTCGGGCATGACCTATGTCCAGCGCATGCGCCTGGTCGTTCTGCCGCAAGCCTTCAAGGTGACGATCCCGCCGCTGCTCGGCCAGGCGATCGTGCTGGTCAAGGATTCCGCTCTTCTGTCGCTGATCTCTGTTTCCGAACTGACGCGCGCCGGCCAGTTGCTCGCCTCCGACCGCTTCATGCCGGCCGAAGGCTTCCTCACCATCGCCGCCTTCTACCTGCTGCTCTATTACGGACTGAAGGGGCTGGCTGGCCTCTCCAGCCGCTGGCTCGGCGCAGCGGGGGCCCGCACATGATCTGGCAACAGCTGCAAAGCCTCGCCGGCTCCTATCCGCTGGCCCTGCGCGGCCTAGGCATGACCGTGGTGCTGTCGCTGATCAGCCTGGTGCTCGGTACTTCGCTCGGCTTCGGTCTCGGCGTCTTGCGCACCGGTGGCAATCGGCTGATATCAGCCATCATAGGCGCCTGGGTCGACCTGATCCGCGGCACGCCCTTCCTGGTGCAGATCTTCCTGATCTTCTTTATCCTACCGGAGTTGGGCATCGAGCTCGACGCCTTCACCGCCGGCATCATCGCGCTGACCAATCTGGCCGCATGCTTCATCTGCGAGATCGTCGCCGCCGGCATCCGCTCGGTGCCGACAGGCCAGGTCGAGGCGGCACTGGCATCCGGCCTGTCGCGCTGGCAGCGCATGCGCCAGGTGGTGCTGCCGCAGGCAATGCGCATCGTGCTGCCGCCGCTGGTCGGGCAGTATGTACTGTTGATCAAGGATTCTTCTGTCGTCTCTGCCATCGGTCTGACCGACCTCACCCGCGTCGGCTGGCTGGTGGTCCAGCGTGTGCCGAACGGCCTCTTGGTCTTCTTCCTCGTCGGTGTCGGCTATTTCATCGTCTGCTATCCCCTGATCATGCTCGCCCGCCGGCTCGAGCGCCGCATGGGTGCGGCGCATGGCGAGGTGCAGCTGTGACATCGAACCCGAAGGGCCCAAAAGATATGACCAAAACGGGCATGATCGACTTTCGCGGCGTCAACAAATGGTTCGGCTCGCTCAACGTGCTCAGGGATATCACGCTCAGCGTCGAGCCGCGCGAAGTGGTCGTCGTCTGTGGCCCGAGCGGCTCCGGCAAGAGCACCTTGATCCGCTGCGTCAACGGCCTGGAGGCGATCAAGGACGGCGACCTCACCGTTGACGGCCAGCGCCTCGGCGACCCCGCTACCAACATGACGCAGCTGCGCACCGAGATCGGCTTCGTCTTCCAGTCGTTCAACCTCTACCCGCACAAGACCGCGCTCGAAAACGTGACGCTCGCCCCCATCCATGTCCGCAAGATCCCGCGCGCCGAGGCCGAAAAGGCCGGGCGCGAATTGCTGGCCAAGGTCGGGCTGGCCGACAAAGTCAATGCCTATCCCGCGCAGCTCTCCGGCGGCCAGCAGCAGCGCGTGGCGATCGCGCGTTGCTTGGGCATGCGGCCCAAGATCATGCTGTTCGACGAACCGACCTCCGCGCTCGACCCCGAGATGATTTCCGAAGTGCTCGACGTCATGGTGGCGGTCGCCGAGGAAGGCATGACGATGATGGTGGTGACGCATGAGATGGGCTTTGCCCGCAAGGTTGCCCAACGCGTGGTGTTCATGGACGCCGGCGCCATCGTCGAAAGCGGCACGCCCGACGAGTTCTTCTCGCACCCCAAGACCGACCGCAGCCGGGCTTTCCTCGGCAAAATTCTCAGGCATTGACGCGAAGCAGTCAGGTCGCCTCTTCCGGACTCCCGCCCATCACAAACGCAACCTTGCCGCCACGGCGCCTCAGCAGCGCGATGGCGAGGAAGGCGATGACGCCGCTCGCGGCGACTGCCACCAGCACCCACAGCGAATTGGCGACCGAAGTCCGCGCCATCATGAAGGCGAGCGCGAACGGCGCGAAGGACGAGGTGAACTGACGGGCGGCGCTCGCCCATCCGAGCCGCGCGCCATAGCCCTCGCGGCCGAAGAGTTCGAGCGGCAAGGTGCCGCCGACGATACTGGTGAGGCCGGAGCCGAGGCCGAACAGGAACACGAACAGGAAGGCGCCGGGCAGCCACGGTGTGGTCAACAGCAACGCGCACAGCCCGGCCGTGAGCAGCGAAGCTGCGATGACGGCAAGGTGCGTTTGCGGCAATCGCCCGCCAAACAGCATATTGATCAGCCGGCTGGCGACCTGTGACGGGCCGAACAGGGTCGAGACGAAGAGGCCGGCGGTGCCGAGCCCAAGCGCCGCTGTCAGCGGCACCATGTGGATGAGGATCGCAGACAGCACGAAGCCTTCGGTTGCGAAGCCCGCCAGCATCAACAGGAACGCGACCCGTCCGCGCCGCGCATCGAGCGGCGCTCCCGCTTCGGGGATCGGCCCGCGCTCTTGGCTCGCGGCCGTCGCGTGATGGCGCGACAGGCGCATCAGCCAGGCGTGGATCGGCAGGCAGAGCCCGAGATTGAGTGCGGCGAACAAAAGATAGACCTCGCGCCAGGTCAGCTGCGCATGCAGCGCCGAGGTCAGCGGCCAGAACAGGGTCGAGGCAAATCCCGCGATCAGTGTCAGGTGGGTGATGCTGCGTTGCGGACTCGGAACCCCGATCTGCACGATCGCCACGAAGGCGGCGCTATAGAGGACGAAGCTGGAGGCCAACTCCATCGCCAGCAGCGCCAGAACGAAACTGACGCGGCCGGGCGCGGTGGCGCACAGCGCCAGCGCCAAGGCTGCCGCGACCGAGCCCATGGTCATGATGCGCCCAGCGCCGAAGCGGTCGGCCCAGCGTCCGGCCGTCGGCGCGAACAGGCTGCCGGCGAACAGCGAGGCGGACAAGGCGCCGAACACCCAGCCTTCGGTGAGGCCGAATTCGCGGGCCATCGCCGGCGCCAGGATCGAGAAGCTGTAGTAGAGCGTGCCGTAGCCGATGATCTGGGTCAGCCCGAGCGCCCAGATCGCCTTGCGCAGGACAGATCGGTCAGGCATCGCTGGCTGCCATCGTCTCTCGCGCCTCGATGTCGGCCGGCGCGGTTGCACAGCCGCAGCCCGACGCGCCCTTTGCCTTGGCGTCCGCATCCCTGACGCAGCAGGCATCGACATTGGCGGGCGCGGGCCCACCGCAGCAGCCGGCGCTTTTCGACACCGTCACGACGCCGGTGGCGCTGCACACGCCGGTTTCCGGCAGCACCAGCCGCACCTCGCGAGCCGCGAGATGATCTCCAGCAATATCGGCGACCACCGAGCGGACCTGTTCATAGCCGGTCGCCATCAGGAAGGTCGGCGCGCGGCCATAGGATTTCGAGCCGACGATGGTAAAGCCCGGTTCGGGATGGGCGAGTTCCGCGATGCCATGTGCGGGAACCGTGCCGCATGAGTGGAAATTCGGATCGATCAGCGGCGCCAGGGCCGGCGGCGCCTCGACGGCGGGATCGAGTGCGATGCGGACTTCGCCGAGGAACGACAGATCGGGCCGGAAGCCGGTGGTGACGATGATCCGGTCGACGGCCAGGCTGAACGGCTTGCCGGCCAGACTGGCGTCGACGACGAGCCCCTCGCCTTGCACCTCGATGCGGTTGACGGCGAAAGGCGCCAGCATATTCAGCCGGCCATCCGCCATCGCCTGCGTGGCGGCCAGCCCGAGTGCGCCGCGTTCCGGCAACTGGTCGTTCAGCCCGCCGCCGAGCAATCTTTCGACGCTGGCGTGGCGCAGCGCCCAGAAAATCTCGGTGCCGGGTGCGGCGTCCTGCAACTCCATCAGCGCCAGGGCGACGTTGATGGCCGAGTGGCCGCCGCCGATGACGAGGACGCGCTTGCCCGCATAGCTGCTCCTCACTTTGCCGACCACGTCGGGAATGCCATAGGCGATGCGCCCGCGAGCCTCGCCTTCGCCGGGAACCGGCAGCCCGTCGACACCGATCGGGTTCGGCCGCCACCAGGTTCCGGACGCGTCGATGACGGCGCGCGCGTGGGCGCGGTGCTCGCCGCGGGCATCGCGGTAGCGGATGACGAAGGGCGCTTGCTTGCGGCCTTCATTGGCGATCTTGTCATGCCCCTGACGGGTGATCGCGGTGACCTCGGCGCCGAGCTTCAGATTGGCGGCGATCGCGGGAAGCCGGCCAAGCGGCGCCAGATAGTCGCGTACGATCTCGCCGCCGGTCGGCAGGGCTTGGCTGTCGGGCGCCGTCCAGCCGGAGCGGTCGAGCAGCGCCCGCGCCGCCGCGTCGACGTTGTATCTCCACGGCGAAAAAACCCGCACGTGACC
The DNA here is from genome assembly GCF_040318715.1 of Mesorhizobium sp. M1050. Lineage (NCBI taxonomy): Bacteria > Pseudomonadati > Pseudomonadota > Alphaproteobacteria > Hyphomicrobiales > Phyllobacteriaceae > Mesorhizobium > Mesorhizobium sp. M1050. The sequence goes on from NZ_JAMYMV010000035.1 coordinate 30,046, forward strand.
CCATTCGAGCAGTGCAGCACCGACACTCTCGCCGCGCTCCAGGATCAGCGGGCGGATGCCGCGCTCGACCAGGTGCGCCGCGGCAGCGAGGCCGACCGGGCCGGCGCCGATCACCGCGACGGGAAGATCTGCCATCATGTCCATCGGTTCGATCCTTCCGGTATCTTCGAATTATACGTCCAAAAAAATCAGGCCGGCGCTTTGCTGGCGGCAGGCGCGCAGGTGGCGTCGGCGCAGCACTCGTCGGCCAGATAGCCGATCAGTGCGTTCATGCCGGGATAGTTGGCGCGGCAGATCAGCGTCGTCGCCTGCCGCTCCTGCGTGACAAGGCCGGTGTCGACCAGCCGCTTGAGGTGGTGCGACAGCGTCGAGGACGGAATGTCGAGCTTGCCCTGGACACTGCCGACGGCAAGCCCCTCCTCTCCGGCGCGCACCAGGATGCGATAGAGCTGAAGCCGCGTCGGATTGCCGAGCGCCTCTAGCTGGGCGGCTGCTTTTTCGAGTTTCATGGAAATAAGCTACGCGACACTTTTCGCGCCGTCAACAAAATTTCGAAAAATATAGAAATAGTGTCAGACCGTACGCTTGCCCGAGGCATCGATGACCACCTCGCCGTCCTCCTTGGTGAACGCGCCGATCTCCGGGTTGGGCAGGATGTCCAGCACCTTTTCCGACGGCCGCGCCAGGACGACGCCGAGCGGGCTGACCACGATCGGCCGGTTGATCAGGATCGGATGCTCGAGCATGAGATCGAGGATCTGCTCGTCGGTCCATTTCGGGTCGGCAAGGCCGAGTTCGGCATAGGGCGTGTCCTTCTCGCGCAGCAGGTCTCGTGGTGTCATGCCCATCGCCGCGATCAGTTCGACCAGCCTTTCGCGCGACGGCGGCGTCTTCAGATAGTCGATCACCTCCGGCTCCTCGCCCGACTGCCGGATGATGGCCAGCGTGTTGCGCGACGTGCCGCAGGCCCGGTTGTGATAGATGGTGACGGTCATTGCGCGGCCTTCATCTGTTTGATCGGTTTCGGTTCGGCGAGCAGCCAGCCCGCCAGGGTCATCGCCAGCAGCGCCCCCAGCAATTCGGCGGCTATGAAGCCTGGTAGGTCGACCGGACGGATGCCAGAAAAAGTGTCGGAAAAAGCGCGGGCGATAGCGACGGCCGGGTTGGCGAAGGAGGTCGAAGCGGTGAACCAGTAGGCAGCCGTTATGTAGAGCCCGACCAGCCAGGGGATCGCGTCGGAGCGGAAGCGCAGGCCTGCCAGGATGGTGAAGACAAGGCCGAAGGCGGCGACTGCCTCCGCGAGCCATTGCCCGGTTCCGGTCCGCACCGTAGCCGAGGCCTGCAGGATCGGCAGTTCGAACATGGCGTGGGCCAGAAACGTCCCGGCGATGCCGCCCGCGACCTGGGCGATGATATAGGCAAGCGCTGCGTTCGCCTCGATCTCGCGGCGAAGCGCGAATACCAGCGTGACGACGGGATTGAAGTGCGCCCCCGAGATCGGTCCCAGTATCGTGATCAGCACGACGAGGATCGCTCCCGTCGGCAAGGTGTTGCCCAGCAGTGAAACGGCGACGTCGTGGGTCAGCCGGGCGGCCATGATGCCGGAGCCGACCACAGTCGCGACGAGCAGCGCGGTTCCCAAGGCTTCCGCGACGATGCGGCGTGGCAAGTCACCTTCGGCAGGTTGCGGCCGAACTCGTCCACGCGCTTCTGGATCGCTCATCGGTGGTTGCCCCCTAGCAGTCACAGGTCACGGCATTGATGACAGGTCGACAGAGTTCCGGCGCGCCGTTGCAGCAATCTTCCATCAGATAGGCCAGAAGGTCGCGCAAGCCGGTCATGTCGGCGACGTAGCGCACGATCCGGCCGTTGCGTTCGGGACGGATCAGCCCGGCATGGGCGAGCACCTTCAGGTGCGCCGACATGGTGTTCTGGACCGTGTCCAGCCTTGCCGCGATCTCGCCCGCCGGAATGCCTTGCGGCCCGGCGGGCACGAGCAGCCGGAAGACATCCAGCCGCGTCTCCTGGCCAAGTGCGGCCAGCGCGTTCAAAGTGCCTTTCTTATCCATATATCCGAATCCTTGGATTTATGGATTTCCGGATATCGGGTTCGCCGCGATCTGTAAAGCGTGTTTGCACGCCGTCAGGTGACCGCCAGCACCTTTCCTGTATCGTGCTGGCGCACGAAGTCCACGCGGGCACCGTCCCAGTGATAGCTGTAATGTCGGCCCTGCACCGGAATGGTGATGACGTCTGGCCAGAAGATGCCGATGCAGCCGCCGCCCGGCATGCGCACGCTGTTCCACACCAGCCCGTCGCTGCCTGCCGCCCGCAGCGCACGCCCTTCCGCCTGCGAGGCGGAATAGTCGTCGGGGTCGAGCACATCAGGTACCGCGTTGACGTCATCGAGGTCGCGGTCGACGCTGCCGATCAGCACGCGGAAATCCGCCGTCCAGCCTGGATCCTCATGGGTGGCTCGCATGAATTTCTGGTGGTGATGGATGGTCTCGGCCAGCGCCACGTCCTCGCTGTCACCGGCATAGTAGATGCCGTAGCTGCCGTCCGAGAAGCGTCCGGGCCGCAGCGTCGAACAATGCACGAAGGGCGCCATCACGAAGCTGGCGCCGGGCCCGGAAGCCCGTCTTGCGGCGGCCACCTTGCCGAGGTCGCCGATCTCGAACCTTATGCGCGGGTTGGTCTTCGCCTCGACCGAGGCCAGCGCCTCCCAGTCGCGCGGGTCTGCGATGTCCTCGAAAAGGTCTATCGGCGGATGGATGGAGCGGATGATGCGGAAGGTCTGGTGCCAGTCGACGCGGCGACGGACCGCAAGCCCACTCACCATGCACCACGCTCCGCATCGAGCCATTCGCGCATCGCGGCAAGATCGGAAATTTCGCCGCGCAGCATCAGGTCGAGGGCCGACTGGCCGCCGAAAGTGGCATTGGGCTTGCGGATCCAGGCATAGCCGCGTGCCGGCTCCGTGAACAGGTAGCGCAGGCCCTTGTGGATGCCCATCAGGTGCGCCATGCGGGTGCGCAGGTCGCGGTCGATCCTGCCGATGCCGCCCTCCTTCCAGCGTGCCCCAGTCTTCCAACGTGCCCAAGTGCGGGCCGACATGCCGCCGAGCAGGATACAGGCTTCGAGGTCGGTGAGATTCCAGGCCTTGAACAGGTTGACGGTTGTGCGCGCGAGCGCGCCCGCCTCGTCGTCTGATATGACACTTCCCGCTGCGGCCGGTGTGGTGACTATGGACTGAAGCTGCATTTTGCACCTCGCTATTGGCAGATATATAGCATGCATCTGCCAATTGGCAAGACGGCGCTCGCCGGGCCGAGTCTATTCCGCCGCTTCGTACCGAAAAGGCGCAACGGCTCAGGATGGCCCGGCCCGCCCATATCAGCCCGTCCGTCTCTTGCTCATATAGACCGTCACGCCATTCATGAACGGCTCTTCCCGGTCCACGACATAGCCGTGCCTCCTGTAGAGCGACACATTGGCCTCGAAGGCGCCATTGGTCAGCAGGCGAAGCTCGACGCGGCCCGCTTCTATTGCCTGTTGCTCAGCCCGCTCCAGCAACAGTCGGCCGATCCCCCTGCCCTGCGCATCTGGTGCGACGCAGACATTCTCGATCCAGAGATGATCGTCGGCCAGGATGGTTTCGATCATCCCGACGATACGGCCACCCTCGACGGCAAGATCGAACGAATGCTCGGCAACGGTCTTGTCGTAGTCGGTGCGCATCGGCAGCGGCTCGCGGCCGATCACCGGCACCCATTTGGCATAGGCGGCCCGAACGATATCCCTGATCGCGGCGGCGTCCGCCGGCACGGCCGGCCGAAACCGGATGGAAGAGACGATGGTCATGAAAATGCTCCAGAGTATGAAAACCCCGCCGGCCTGCTTGAGGCGGACGGGGCTGGAAACGAACGAACCGGGCTATCGTGCCGGCCTTCGTCGTCGCGCAATCAGCTTGCCGCTCCGCACTGCGCAGGGGCGGCGTCGCTTGGCGTTGATGGGCGCAAAGACGAACATGTCGTCACGCTGGGCATGAAGCGTGGCGCTGTCAAGGCGGTTGCTCAATCGGTAAAGTCTCATGTCATGGATTCGCTGTAGGTCTCGCGGCAACGGCAATTGATCGATGGACAGAATATGACCGGGACGCTGAACAAGGCGGTGCGGATGGTCGCCATCCTGAACCTTGCCTATTTCGGAATCGAGTTTGCCGTAGCCGTTTGGATCGGATCGGTATCGCTGTTCGCGGACAGCATCGATTTTCTGGAGGATGCATCCGTCAACCTCCTGATCATGGTTGCGCTGGGCTGGACTATGCGCAACAGAGCGCGGCTCGGAATGGCGCTGGCGGGAGTACTTCTGATCCCGGCTTTGGCGACGTTATGGACGGCCTGGGAGAAATTCAACATTCCGATTCCGCCAGCGCCCGTTCCGCTAACGCTCACCGCGGTTGGCGCGATCCTCGTCAACCTGTCGTGCGCGCTCTTGCTGGCCCGCTATCGCCATCACAGCGGCAGCCTTACCCATGCAGCATTCCTGTCGGCCCGCAACGACGTCCTGGCGAATGTCGCAATCATTGCCGCCGGCCTGGTCACGGCGTTCGTGTGGAATTCGGCTTGGCCAGATATCATCGTAGGCCTTGCAATCGCCGTCATGAATGCGGATGCGGCCCGCGAGGTCTTCACGGCCGCAAGACGCGAGTTCGCACAAGGCCAAATTTCAAACTGAGATGTTCCCGCCCGATCCGGGCGCAAGCCTCGCGTCCTCGATACGCCGTCGGTCAACACGGATCTCGTTGATGCCGACCTCTTCCAACAGCACAATCCATCTGGATTGAACCTGCCGTCGCTCTATCTTCTTGCTCGAGCGTCACCTCTTCCAAGACGCAAGCGCCGGAGCGTTGCCGTGACCGACACAGAGCTGGCTGACAACTATCGAGGCTACATCGCTTGCCTCAACAATCAGGATTGGCGCAACCTGCATCGGTTCGTCCATGACGAGGTGCACTATAATGGCGACCGGGTCGGGCTGGCGGGTTACCGCAAAAAGCTGGAGCGGGATTTATCCGAGATTCCGGACCTCTATTTCGACATCCAGCTGCTGATTTCGGATACGCCCTTCATAGCCAGCCGGCTCCAATTCAACTGCACGCCGATCGGAGACTTCCTCGGCCTGCCCGTCAACGGCAGGAAGGTCTCCTTCAGCGAGAACGTCTTCTACGAATTTCTCGACGACAGGATCAGGCACGTCTGGTCGGTGATCGACAAGGCGGCCATCGAAGCGCAGCTTTAGTCTGACAATCGTTCGTAAAAATCGATCGTTCTAACGAAAATAATTCGTTGGAAAGATTGGTTCTGGAATGGCATTCCTCCGCGATACCAGCCCGGAGCATTGCATTGTCTTCCTTTACCCACATTGCGAACGATATTCCGAAAAGCCTGATTTCTGCCGATCTTCCCCGGGGACAAAAATCTCTCAAATGGAGCGGCATCGTGCCAGGCATCGTCTTGGTCGCGATGATCACCGGGGTCGCCTTCTCGGCCCGCAATGTCTCAGGTTTCGCTTTGTTCAGCCCGATGATAACCGCCGTCGTCGCCGGCATGATCTATTCCAACGTGCTCGGCACGCCCGCCCACGCCAAGGCCGGCATCGCGTTTTCGCAGCGCCGGCTGCTGCGCTTTGCCATCGTGCTGCTCGGCTTCCAGCTGACGCTTGGCCAGATGGTATCGATTGGCGCCTACGGCGTCAGCATCGTGGCGGCTACGCTCGGCGCCACCTTCGTCTTCACCATCACGCTTGGCCGGCTGATCGGCGTCGACGCCAAGCTGGCGCAGCTGATCGCCGCCGGCACTTCGGTCTGCGGCGCCTCGGCCATCGTCGCCACCAACATCGTCACCGATGCGCGCGACGAGGACGTCGCCTACGCCGTCGCGTCGATCACTTTGTTCGGCACCGTCGCCATGCTCGGCTTCCCGCTCATGGCGCCTATGCTCGGCCTCGACCAGCACGCTTTCGGCCTGTGGGCCGGCGCTTCGATCCATGAGGTGGCGCAAGTCATCGGCGCCGGCTTCCAGAACGGCACCCAGTCAGGTGAGATCGCCACCGTCGCCAAGCTGACCCGCGTCGCCATGCTGGCGCCGATGGTCATCACGCTCGGCCTGATGGCCCGCCGCAAAAGCAGCGGTCAGTCAGCCGCACGGCCGCCCATGCCTTGGTTCGTCGCCGCCTTTGTCGCCGTCGTGGCGCTGAACAGTTTGGTCACCATGCCGGCCGAGATGAAGTCGGCAATAGCGCTCGCCACCACGATCATGCTGACCATGGGGCTGGCCGCCATGGGCCTGCAGGCAGACATTTCGCAGCTGCGCTCGCGCGGCCTGCGCCCGCTGGCGCTCGCCTTCTCGGCCTTCCTGTTCATCGGCTGCTTCAGCCTGATGCTGGTGAAATTCGCCTAGTTCAGACCCGGCCAGGTTCAGACCCGGCCAGGGCATGTTGAGATTCAGGTCAGCCCGGGGCGAGAACGATGGCTTCCGAGAACCGGAGCGCAGCGTACTTAAGTACGTGAGCACCGGAAGCGCAGGAAGCCGCCGTTCGCAGCCCGGCCTCACCTGAATATCAGCATGCCCTAATCCTCGAACGAACTCGCCGCGGCGTAGATCGCCGCCAGCGTCTCTATGCCGGCCTGGTCGGCCTTGTCGAAGCGGGCCGGCAGCGGGCTGTCGAGGTCGAGCACGCCGAAGACGCCCTCATCGTCCTCCAGCAGCACCACCAGTTCCGAACGCGAATCGGCGTCGCAGGCGATGTGGCCTGGGAAATCATGCACGTCCGTGATCAGCATCGAGGTGCCGAGTTCGACCGCCGTTCCGCACACACCCTTGCCGACGGCGATGCGCACGCAAGCCGGCTTGCCCTGGAACGGCCCGAGTACCATTTCCTCGTCCGATTGCAGGAAATAGAACCCAGCCCAGTTGAGATCCGGCACCATCTGGAAGATCAGCGCCGCGGTGTTGGCGGCGTTGGCGATCGAATCGCGCTCGCCGTCGAGCAGCGCCTTAAGCTGGGCTGCAAGGTCGCGATAGAACGCGGCCTTGTCTGAGGTGTCGATGGCTTTGGCCACAAGCATGGCTTGTCTCCGTAGTCAGAATCGCGGTTGCGTTTCCGCAAGCTCTCTGCACCAAACGACCACCGGACGATACTAGCTTGAACTCCAGTCGCAGCGAAAGTCGGAAGAAGATGCCTGTCCGACACTCGGCAGCACGGCACGTCCATCGAACCGTGCTGCCTTGATCAAGAAGGCAAGTCCATCAGCCGGCGGGTTTGTACGCGCCGGCTGCCTTGTTGGCGGCCGCGAGCACTGCCTTCATGTCGAGTTCTTCCAGAACAACCATCTCGGTCAGCGAGCCGCTCGCTCGCACCGCAAGGGACATGCCAATCCCCGCTGACTGGTCCGGCACCTCGCCATTGACGACGACGTCATAGATGCCGCGCGTGAACATCATGCTGGTCATCTTGCCGCCAACGCTTTCAAAAAGCGCCTTGACCGCAGCTTGCCTGTCCGAGCCTTGCATCAATCCTTTGGCGGCATGAGGCGCATAGTTTGCCAAAATAGTCACTTTCATGGGTATTTCCTCCAAATGTCACTGTCTCGTGGCTGCTCCATAATTCGAGCGGCACGGAGTGATTTTTCGGTAACAATCGCAGGCGCCCTTGGACGCGTTGGCGGCCGAGGGCCCGCTGCCTGAGAAATATGCGCCTTAGCTAATGTAATGACAATACCAGACAGGCCGTTAGCAGCCACCGGATTGCGGAAGTGATCTGGCTGGATCTCGGCTCGGCCAATGGCATCGAGCTCGGGCCGGAAAGTGGCGGCGGCGCCGCAGATTCACATCGGGCGTTTGGGTTCGCTCTTTGATGGCGTCGCCGTGTTGAAATCGGATTTCTTGTGCTTGTCGGCGGCAATCCTGCGGATGCGGTCGAAGCGGCTTTCCTCGGTTTTTTCGGTCGTCACGACCGTCTCTGGCTTCCGCACGAACGTGATCATGGATCCGTCTCCTGGGCTAGAGGCCTGCACGCCGGGAGAAAATACCCCCGGCGGTAGTTATCCAGGCTCCATTGAAGAGCCGGGGTGGCTGATTCTGGACAGGTCTGAAAGGTGGCTTTTATGAAATCACCTTTCGCAGGACTGCCGAATCCTTAGTAGCCGCCCATGCCGCCGCCACCGCCGCCCGCAGGTGCGGCATCCTTGGCCGGAATGTCGGTGATCATGGCTTCGGCGGTGATCAGAAGGGCTGCGATCGAGCCGGCATCCTGCAGCGCGGTGCGCACCACTTTCGCCGGGTCGACGATGCCCGCCTTGATCATGTCGACATAGGTCTCGTTCTGGGCGTCGAAGCCCTGATTGTGGTCCTTGCTGTCGATCAGCTTGCCGACGACGATCGAGCCTTCGACGCCGGAATTCTCGGCGATCTGGCGGATCGGCGCTTCCAGAGCCCGAAGCACGATCGAGATGCCCGCGGTGACATCGGCATTGGCGCCATTCAAGCCGGCCAGTGCCGACCTGGCACGCAGCAGTGCCACCCCGCCGCCCGGCACGATGCCTTCTTCAACCGCGGCGCGCGTTGCATTCAGCGCATCGTCGATGCGGTCCTTCTTTTCCTTGACTTCCGACTCGGTTGCGCCGCCGACGCGGATAACGGCAACGCCGCCGGAGAGTTTGGCCAGCCGCTCCTGCAGCTTTTCCTTATCGTAGTCGGAGGTCGTCTCCTCGATCTGGCCCTTGATCTGGGCGACGCGCGCCTGGATGGTTGCCTTGGTGCCGGCGCCGTCGATGATCGTGGTGGTGTCTTTCTCGATCAGCACGCGCTTGGCGCGGCCGAGCATTTCGACCGTGACGTTTTCGAGCTTGATGCCGAGATCCTCGGAGATCATCTGGCCCGATGTCAGCACGGCGATGTCTTCCAGCATCGCCTTGCGGCGGTCGCCGAAACCCGGCGCCTTGACGGCCGCGACCTTCAGGCCACCGCGCAATTTGTTGACGACCAGCGTGGCGAGTGCCTCGCCTTCGACGTCCTCGGAGATGATCAGCAGCGGCCTGCCGCTCTGCACCACCGCTTCGAGGATCGGCAGCATCGCCTGCAGATTGCCGAGCTTCTTCTCGTGGATGAGGATGTAGGGGTCTTCCAGCTCGGCTCGCATCTTGTCGGCATTGGTGACGAAGTAGGGCGAGAGGTAACCGCGGTCGAACTGCATGCCTTCGACGACGTCGAGCTCGGTGTCGGCGGTCTTGGCCTCCTCGACGGTGATGACGCCGTCATTGCCGACCTTGTCCATCGCCTTGGCGATCATCTCGCCGACGCTGGCATCGCCATTGGCGGCGATGGTGCCGACCTGGGCGATTTCGGCCGACGACTTGACCTTCTTGGCGCGGGCCTGGATTTCCTTGACCACGGCGGAAACTGCCTGGTCGATGCCGCGCTTGAGGTCCATCGGGTTCATGCCGGCGGCGACCAGCTTGGCGCCTTCGCGCAGGATCGATGCGGCCAGCACCGTAGCGGTGGTGGTGCCGTCACCAGCCAGATCGTTGGTCTTCGAGGCGACTTCGCGCACCATCTGCGCGCCCATGTTCTCGAACTTGTCGGCAAGCTCGATTTCCTTGGCGACGGTGACGCCGTCCTTGGTGATGCGCGGAGCGCCATAGGCCTTGTCGAGGATGACGTTGCGGCCCTTGGGACCGAGCGTGACCTTCACAGCATTGTTGAGGATCTCGACGCCGCGCAGCATGCGGTCGCGCGCATCGGTGGAGAATTTGATTTCCTTGGCAGACATGATTTTTATCCAGTTCGGTCGAAGAAAATGAGATCAGGCAGCTTTCTTGGCGGTCGCGCTCTTGTCGATGACGCCCGTCTCGCTCTTGTCGATCACGCCAGTCTCGCTCTTGTCGATGACGCCCATGATGTCAGCTTCCTTCATGATCAGAAGGTCCTCGCCATCGATCTTGACCTCGGTGCCCGACCATTTGCCGAACAGGATGAAGTCGCCTGCCTTGACGTCGAGTGGAACAAGCGCGCCGTTTTCGTCACGGGCGCCAGGCCCAACGGCGATGACTTCGCCTTCCGCGGGCTTTTCCTTGGCATTGTCCGGGATGATGATACCGCCCTTGGATTTGATATCGCCTTCGGCGCGACGAATGACGACGCGGTCGTGGAGTGGCCGAAATTTCATGGGAACATTCTTTCTGGGGCCGGCACAGGCGGCCACGCCCCCTTTCTATAGACGCATTGGCACTCGATAGATAGGAGTGCCAAAAATTATTCGCGCCCGAATTAAATATTCAAAAGTATTATTTCGGCGGCCGGTTTCGTGATATCCGCAGATCGTCAAATAATTCAAAAGATTGAATTTTGCCGATCGAGTGCCTATTTGTCGGACGAGTTCACTTTCACGATTTCAGGTACAAGGGAGATTTCTTCGATGGCCGAAGGCAATCAGACGATCATGGAAAAAGCTGAAGCCCGCTTTGTCGACAAGCAGAAGAAGACAGCGGAGAAAAACAAGGCAACCGCCGAATATATGTCCGAAGCGAGGGCCCGGGAGATCAAGACGGCAAGGCTCAGGGAACTGCGGCTGGCCAAGGAAGAGGCTGACCGCGTCGCCGAGGCTCTCAATCCTACGCCGAAGAAGAAGCGGGTGACCAAGAAAGCCACGGAGGCCAAGACATGAGTCTCACCTTCCCCAACCGTAGCCGCAGCTATGACGAGGCCGGCCAGCGCATCCGTTTCGTCGGCTATGATGGCATGTTCCAGATCTCCTTTTCGGTCGCCGCCGACGCGATGGCGAAGATGCAGCCAGCAGCCGCAGCCAATGAGGCCGGTTACCTCGCCACATTCGACACCGAGGGCAGCGCCATCCGCGAAGTGGCGTCGAGGGCTTACGACCGCACCCACAGGAGCATGTATGTGCTGACGGCAGCCGATTTCGGCTGAGGACCGAATGGCGGCGACGGCGATCAGGGCCTGCGCCCTGCCCTCCGCGCGTCCTAACGCCGGGTCCGTGGCGCTCGCGGCTCCACACCGCAGTCTTGGGTATCGATGGTCACGCAACGCAGGGTCATGATCGTCGAGGCCAAGACGCTTCCAAGTGAAAGCGATGCTGGCCTCTGAAGTTCCGCCCACCTTTCGTCACGAAAGGTGGGTTAGGTAGCCTCGAGTTCCATTACCTTCACTGCCGCTTTGGCGAGAAATCCAGAACGGGTGTAACCATGAGCCTCGGCGAAGGCATCTATTCGCTGAAGAACGTCATCTGGTAGAGTGACGTTTACCCGCACCGCCTTTTTTGCTTCGGTTTTCAGGCCAACTAGAATGGCGACACCATCGCGGTTGACAGACGACGCCATAACCTCGGTTAGAGACGAGGGTTCTGGAATAGCCTCCCCATCTTCGACAAGCCCTTCCACATGAAAGGCAAGGGCCTCTTCGGCCATAACTCGCGCGTCATCCAAGTCCTTACCTGCCGTAATCAAGCCAGGAAAATCAGGAAAAGACACGCCGAAGTCGCTTTCGCCATCCTTATGGATAAGTCCAATATACTGCTTCATGTCTCTCACCTCAGTCTCAATCCGGACTGCTTTTCGATACTGCGCAGGGTGCCGATGGGTATGTCTCGCTTGGGGCGCGGAACCGTGACCCGTCCCGGTTTGTCGTTATGCTTGAACTGAGCATGACTGCCTTTTCGAGCAACTTCGAACCATCCATCGCCAACCAATCTTGCAATCACATCGGCGCCCTTCATGTGTGTATGAATACACACTTATCCTCGCGATATCAATGAAAACTGGTCCAGGCGAATCAGCCTATATGACCGCGGCGGTCGCTTGGCGAACATCGTCGCTGTCGCCGCTGTTGTCGAAAGCAGTGCCGGTTCCATCGTGGTTCGATTCCCTGGATCATCTGGCTCGCGCTCAACGGCAACTCAGGCGATGAGGTCGCGGACTCAATGGTGCGGCCCGACGGCAGCCGGTTTCGGCGGATCAGCCGAGATCCATCTCCTCGACCATCGGGGCGAAATCCAAACCTGAAGTCATTACCTGTCCAGACCATTTTTCCGCTTGAACGACCATCAGATCTGGCTTAGCCTTAGTTTGAGAAAAGGTTTTTCCAAACATTTCCGATCGGGCTTGGCCACGTGCCGGTTCTTTTCCGGGCTGTAAGAGAAAACCTTTTCCCAGCTAAGGATTCTCGGCGCGATGCCATCGGACGATCTGCCTGTTCCGGTCTTTTCCAAGCCAGTCACCTTGCGTGACGTGGCCGCGCAGGCCGGTGTCAGCGTCGCTACCGCCTCGAAGGCGCTCAACAACCAGGGGCGAATGACCGGCGAAACGCGCGAACGCATCCGCGAGACGGCGCGGCGCCTCGGCTTCCGGCCCAACAGCCTGGCGCAGAGCCTGCTCCGGCGGCGCAGCTTCACTGTCGGCCTGCTCACCAATGATACCTATGGCCGCTTCTCGCTGCCGCTGATGTCGGGCATCTCGGACGCGCTGGTCGACAATGGCGTGTCGGTGTTCCTGTGCAATGTCGAGGAGGATCCGCGGCTGGGTCAGATGCATGTCGATGCCATGCTCGACAAGCGCGTCGACGGCATCATCGCCACCGGCAAGCGCATCGACCGCCATCTGCCCGTCGACCTCAGCAATCTGCGCGTCCCGGTGATCTATGCCTTCACGCAGCCCGATCCCGACGCCATCGCCTTCGTTTCGGACGATTCCGACGGCGCCCGGCTGGCGGTCGAGCACCTTTGCCGGCTGGGCTGGAAGCGCATCGCCCATGTCACCGGCCCAGCGAGCTTTGCCGTGGTGCACGCCCGCGCCCAGGCTTACCGCGACGTGCTGATCGAAAACGGCCTGCCGGTCACCGAGCCGCTGCTCGGCTCCTGGTCGGAAGCCTGGGGCCACGCGGCGGTGGCGCAGCTATTCGACGGCAAGAGCGAGAGGCCGGACGCCGTCTTCTGCGGCAACGACCAGATCGCGCGCGGCGTTATCGATGCCTTGCGCGAGCGCGGCCTGAACGTTCCGCGCGATGTCGGCGTCATCGGTTTCGACAATTGGGAGATCGTGGCCGAGGCAACGCGCCCGCCGCTGACCTCCATCGACATGAACCTGGTCGCACTCGGGCGCGAGGCCGGGCTGACCCTGCTTTCGCTGGTCGGCGGCAAGCCCGCCGCGCCGGGCATTCGAAAACTGCCGTGCCGGCTGGTGGTGCGGCAGTCATGCGGCCATCCGCTGGATGGCTGAAAACCAAGCGCCGCGCAATCGGCGCCAAGCCGCGGAGCGCGGTCAAACCTGGAGGAGGAGAACTTGAGGAACCTGATTGCCAAACTGGCCCTGGCCGCTGCCGTTCTGGGTAGCGGTCTCGGTACTGCCGCCGCCGAGACGGCCAACATCTGGGTACGCGCCGACGGCTCGAATTTCATGCCGAGGATCGTCGACGCCTACAACAAGGCGCACACCAACCAGGTCAAGCTGGACATCATCCCCAATGCCGAGATCATCCCGAAATATGGCGCTGCGGCCGCCGGCGGCACTGCTCCGGACGCGCTGTCGCTCGACCTGATCTACACGCCATCCTTCGCCGCTGCCGGCCAGTTGGAGGACATCACCGACTGGGCCAAGTCCCTGCCCTATTTCGCCAGCCTGTCGCCGGCGCATGTGAAGACCGGCACCTACAAGGACCACATTTACGGCCTGCCGTTCTCCGCCGACGCTTCGGTGCTGATCTGGAACAAGAAGCTGTTCAAGCAGGCCGGCCTCGACCCTGAGAAGGGACCGACCAACTGGGCCGAGATCGCGGCCGACGCCGAGAAGGTCAACGCTCTCGGCGGCAACATCAAGGGCTTTTACTTCTCGGGCAATTGCGGCGGCTGCAATATCTTCACCTTCACGCCGCTGATCTGGGCGTCTGGCGGCGACATCCTCTCGGAGGACGGGTCCAAGGCGACGCTGGATAGCCCGCAATTGCGCGGCGCCATCGATCTCTACCGCTCGATGGTCAAGAAGGACCTGGTGCCGGCAGGCGCGCAGACCGACACCGGCGCCAACTTCTTCGCCGCCTTCGCCGCCGGCAATATCGGTATCTCACCCTCCGGCGCCTTCGCCATCGGCGCGCTCAACACCCAGTATCCCGATATCGACTACGGCGTCACCTTCCTGCCGGGCAAGGATAGCGGCTGGTCGTCCTTTGCCGGCGGCGACAATTTCGTCGTCACCAAGGGCACCACGAAACTGCCCGTGGTGAAGGAATTCCTCGATTTCGCCTATTCGCTCGAGGGCCAGACCATCCTCGCCAAATACGGCAGCCTGCCGGTGCGCGGCGACATCGCCAAGGAAGCGCTGAAGGATCTCGATCCGCGCTACCAGATCGCCGCCGAGGCCATGGCCAAGGGCCGCACGCCCTATTCGGTGGTGTTCAACGACCTGATCAACTCCGCCAACGGGCCGTGGACGCAGATGATCAACGAGGTCTTCTTCGGCGACGACGTCGACGGCGCGATCGCCAATGCGCAGGAGACGATGCAGTCGATCATCGACCAGGCGCCGCAGAAATAGCGGCGTCTGCCGGCCGCCCGCTCGTCTCCCTGGGCGGGTGGCCGCCCCAGCTCCCCCTTGAGGGGAGGATGACATCGCATCCGTCAATGCAGGCTATTCGACATGGAAGCTTTGAGACATCCGCTCGGCCTATCCAGCTTGGGTTCCTCACCCCCACGTGAGTGGGGGAGAGGTGGCTCGGCGAAGCCGAGACGGAGAGGGGGACTGCGCCCTACGAAGGCCCCCTCTCCAGCCGCTTCGCGGCCACCTCTCCCCCGCCTCTGGCGGGGGCGAGGAACCCAAGCTGGAATTCCCTCCTCACAAGGGGAACGGAAAGCAAGAGCAGAGCAGCCATGACCTCCATCGCAACCATCACCGCGCCGCCCCGCGCCCGAAGACTCGTCGGCGCCGGACGGCAATGGATCGGCCTGCTCTATGTAGCGCCGGCCATCGCGCTGGTCGTCGTCTTCTTTCTCATCCCGCTCGGCATGACGGCATGGATGTCGCTGCACAACTGGCCCTTGATGGGCGAGCACAGCTATGTCGGCCTCGGCAACTATGTCGCTATCCTGCGCGACACAAGGTTCTGGAACGCGCTGCGCTTCACCGCCTACTACACCGTGATCGTCACCATCGCGATCTTCGTGGTGGCGTTCCCGCTGGCGCTGTTCGTCGAACGCCCACGGCCCCTGACCAATCTCTACCGGACCATGTTCTTCATGCCGGCGGTGGTCGGTTTCGCCTCGGCCAGCCTGCTCTGGTCATGGCTCTTGAATGTCGATTCCGGCCTGTTCAGCCCGGCCGCCTACGATCTCGGCCTGATCGACAAGAAATTCAACCTGCTGGCCACCTTCCAGCCGGCCTTCTGGTCGATCATCGCCATGGTCGTCTGGAAGGTCGCCGGCTTCACCATGATCATCCTGATGGCCGGCCTGCAGTCGATCCCGCAGGACCTGCAGGAGGCCGCAGTCATTGACGGCGCCGGGCCGTTCGCCAGGTTCCGCGCGATCACCCTGCCGCTGATGCGCCGCACACTGGCGCTCGCGCTGATCCTGTCGGTCGCCGGCTCGATCCTCGCTTTCGACCAGTTCTACATCATCCTGCGTGGCGGTCCGCGCAACCAGACGCTGACGGCCGTCTACTGGATCTTCAACCAGTCTTTCGTCTCGTTCAAGCTCGGTTACGGGGCCGCGCTCTCGATGGTCCTGCTCGTCGTCCTGGTGGCGCTCAGCCTCGTCCAGCTGTGGCTGCTGCGCAAGCCGGAGGGGCTCGACTGATGGCGCAGGCCGCTTCCCCCAACCGCCGGCTCCTCGCTAGCATCGGCGAGCATTCGACCGGCATCATCGCCTCGGTGCTGTTTGCGGCGCCGATCGTGTGGGCGGTGCTGTCGGCGTTCAAGCCAGCGGCCGAGGCACGCCTGCCGCCGCTGCCGCCCTGGCCGACATCAGGCTTTTCGCTGGAGAACTATGCCACGCTCAACAGCTTCGGCGACGGGCTCTGGGTCTCGGCGCAAAACAGCATCTACGTCTCGGTGATGACCGTGCTGCTATCTGTCGCCGTCAGCGTGCTGGCCGGCTACGGCTTTTCGCGGTTCCGGTTTCCGTTCAAGGACCTGTTCTTCATCCTCATCCTGTCGACGATCATGATCCCGTTCCAGTCGATCCTGACGCCCATCTTCCTGGTGCTGACCAAGCTTGGCCTGCACAACACGCTGACCGGCCTGGTCGGCGTCTATGTGACGCTGCAGCTGCCGTTCTCGATCTTCATGATGCGCAATGCATTCGACGCGGTGCCGCGCGAGATCGAGGAAGCCGCCCGCATGGACGGTGCCGGCAATCTCACCATGCTGTTGAAGGTGATGCTGCCGCTGGTCTGGCCGGGCGTCGTCACCATCGCGCTGTTTGCCTTCCTCGGCGCCTGGAACGAGTTCCTCGCAGCCCTCGTGCTGATGACCGACCAGTCCAAGTTCACGCTGCCGGTGATGATGACCGCACTGCAGTCGGGCCGCTTCGGCGCCATCGACTGGGGTGCGGTGCAGGCGGGCGTCACAGTCATGATGGTGCCTTGCCTCATCCTGTTCCTGGTCCTGCAGCGCTTCTACATCCGCGGCCTGATGGCCGGGGCCATCAAATAGACAGACCGAATGGAGTGAGTACATGACCGCATCGCCATCCGCAAAAACCGGAAAACCAAAGCTCGCCTTCCGCCCGCTGCCGGTGCCGCAGGTCGACGTGCACGGCTTCTGGGGCGACCGCGCCGACGCGGTAGCCACACGCACCGCCGATATCCTCTACGACCGCTGCGTCGAGGCCCGCATGCTGGAGCAGATCGACCCGGACCGGCCCTCGCCCGGCGTCGTCATTCCTTTCCACTCGCCCTCGCCCGACGAAGCCGACCGCCAGGGCGCGGAATTCACCGGGTCGACGGTGACCACGCAGATGTTCTGGGATTCCGATCTCGGCAAGACGATCGAGACCGCGGCCTATTCGCTCTACCGGCGCAAGAATCCAGAACTGGAGAAGAAGATCGATGCCGTCATCGACATGTACGGCAAACTGCAGCAGGAGGACGGCTATCTCTCGAGCTGGTACCAGCGCATCCAGCCCGGCAAGCGCTGGACCAATCTGCGCGACTGCCATGAACTCTATTGCGCCGGCCACCTCATCGAGGGTGCGGTCGCCTATTACCAGGCGACGGGAAAACGCAAGCTGCTCGACATCATGTGCCGCTATGCCGACCATATCGCGTCGGTGCTCGGCCCCGAACCCGGCAAGAAGAAGGGCTATTGCGGCCACGAGGAGATCGAGCTGGCGCTGGTCAAGCTGGCGCGGGTGACCGGCGAGCGAAAATACATGGATCTCGCCAAATACTTCATCGACCGGCGCGGCCAGCAGCCGCATTATTTCGACGAGGAGGCCCGCGCCCGCGGCGCCGACCCGAAGGCCTACCATTTCAAGACCTATGAATACAGCCAATCGCACATTCCAGTGCGCGAGCAGGACAAGGTGGTCGGCCATGCGGTCAGGGCGATGTACCTCTATTCGGGCATGGCCGACATCGCCACCGAATATGGCGACGACAGCTTGCGAGTGGCACTCGACCATCTGTGGGACGATCTCACCACCAAGAGCCTCTACATCACCGGCGGGCTCGGGCCGTCGGCTCACAATGAAGGTTTCACCAGCGACTACGATCTGCCCAACGAAAGCGCCTATGCCGAGACCTGTGCCGCGGTCGGACTGGTGTTCTGGGCGAACCGCATGCTCGGCATGGGGCCGAATGCCCGCTATGCCGACATGATGGAACGCGCCCTCTACAATGGCTCGATCTCGGGCCTGTCGCTCGACGGCTCGCTGTTCTTCTATGAAAACCCGCTGGAAAGCCGAGGCAAGCACAATAGGTGGAAATGGCACCGCTGCCCCTGCTGCCCGCCCAATATCGGGCGCATGGTCGCCTCGATCGGCAGCTATTTCTACAGCCTGGCCGACGACGCGCTGGCCGTCCATCTCTATGGCGACTCGACCGCCCGCTTCGATATATCAGGCGTGCCGGTGAGCCTGACGCAGGCAAGCCGCTATCCCTGGGACGGTGCCGTCGAGATCACGATCGAGCCGCAGGCGCCGGTTGCGTTCACATTGCACCTGCGCATCCCGGCGTGGAGCACCGACGCTGCGCTCAAGGTCAATGGTGAGGCGGTCAAGTTGGCGGATGTCACCAGCGACGGCTACGCGGCGATCCGGCGGACATGGAAGAAGGGCGACCAGGTGCGGCTCGATCTCGAAATGCCGATCGAGCGGCTTTACGCCAACCCGCAGGTGCGCCAGGATGCCGGCCGCGTCGCGCTGTCGCGCGGGCCGCTGATCTACTGCGTCGAGGCGACCGACAATGACAGCCAGCTGCATCGGCTGACGCTGCCAAGGACGGCCAGCCTCGAAGCGCAGCACCGGCCCGAGCTTCTCGGCGGCGTGGTGACGCTGTCGGCTACAGCACTTGCCGATGCCGCAGACGGATGGCAAAGCGGGCTCTACAGGCCCGAACCGCCGGCCACTACCGAGACGCGCCTGACCGCCATTCCCTACTTCGCCTGGGACAACCGCGAGCCTGGCGAAATGCTGGTTTGGCTCAGAGATGGGTGAAGCGGCCTATCTCCTCGGCCACCAGTTCCTGCAATCGCCAAAGATTACGGTCGCGGATACCGCAGGTTTCGAGGTGACGGATGGTCGCGAACAGATATTCAGCGCCCGAGCCCCAATGACCGACGGCCGTGGCCAGCGTTGCCGCGATCACCTGCTTGTCGAGCTTGCCGGCATAACGCGGATTGGCGGGATCGACGACGAAGCCAAGCGCGCGGCATAGGCCGTCACCTGTCCTGACCCGCAGCCAGCGCGGCACGTTGACGGCGGGCAGAACGGTCATCTCGCGGCGCAGCAGCGCTTCGAGATTGGCCGCCACCGGTTCGGCGATCTCGAACACCATGCCCTGGCACTGGCCGCCACGATCGAGCGCCATCATCAGGCCGGGCCGCTCGACCGTGCCGCGAAAACGCTTGACGGTGAAACAGAAGGACCGATGCCAGCCCGTTGCCACCGCCCTTTCGCCGCCACGCAATTCGCCAACCGGATTCCACAACAGTGAACCATAGGCGAACAGCCTTGTGGGCCCCACCGGGGCCGAAGCCAGCACCTCGTCGCGGACGCGCGCATAGTCGGCGTCGGTCATGTAGACCATGCCCGGCGTCGGCCCGGCATCCTCGACCGCGCGCATGGTGCGGGCGACGAGCTCCTCGGTCAGCGCCATCGGCGCCTTGCGCGGCGATACGGCAGAAATCGGCTTGTTCATTTTCGCGCCCCCGGCCCTCTCCGCCATGTTTGCCCAAGGCAGAGGGATACTCAAGGTCCATGTGACCGGCGCGAAATCCGGTGACTGATGCCGGGCGTGCGCGATTTGCTCGCCCGGCTGCTGGTCTATTCTAGTGTTTGGTGCTCTTGCCGCCGATGGGAATGCGCTTTGTCCTGCTCTGCGCCTTCTCGGACTTCGGCAAAGTGACGAACAGCACGCCATTGCGGAAATCGGCCGCTACCTTGTCCTCTTCGACTTCGAAACCGATCGGAATGCGACGTTCGAAGCGGCCGTAGAACCGCTCGGAGAACTGACGTTCCTTGTCGTCGGTTTCGGCCTGTTTTTCACCGCGCAACGTCAGGACGCCGTCATCGAGCAACACCTCGATGTCCTTATCCTCCATGCCGGGTATCTCGGCCGTCACACGGATCTCCTTGTCCGTTTCGGAGATTTCCACGCTGGGCCAGCTACCGCCGGCCGAAGACAACATGGACGGAAGCCGTGAGCCGAAGCCGCGAAACATGTCGTCGACAAGGCGGCTCATCTCGCGATGCAGGCTCATGAACGGGTCCTGGTCGCGGTCGCGAAACAGGGTAGAAGCCTGGTTGGCGTCGCGGCTCCATGGCATTAGATCACGAATGGTCATTGCATTGCTCCTTTCTTGATCCTGGTTTTTGTTCGTTTACATGCCATGCTCCGGGGGACAATGTGCCGTCCGACCCACACCCCATTTGCGCTTTCTGTTTTTCGCTCCCTTCTGTTCCGATCCGCTCCACCTGGGAAACACCCTGGACCAGGTCTCGCGGGCCTTCATCGCCTCCGGCTACCTGGTGCCCGAGTTTGACGGCCACAAAACCACCACTCTCCGCGGCGCCGCCATGAAGCCGGCGCCCGCGTCGGCACCGGTATGATTGATTTGGGGTTTGCCGCGGTGGGGTCAAGATCCGATAATGCAATGTGATCGTAGAACTGCGGTGGCGCCGGCGCGCGTGGCGGTCACGGCGGAGGCCGCCGGCCGGTGCGAAATCCGGACACCGCGGAACGAGACCAAGTCTGAGGCGTTTTACTCAGTTGGAGGGCGTTATGAACGATGCGTCGGCGAAGCCCATCGGGCCGGTGCTTACATCGGCCGAACGGGTCAACACGCTATCGCATTTTCATCGCGCTGAGATCGCGCGCATGGCGGGGTGGCGAGATCGGCTCGACCGGACGACGAACTGGGCGATCACGGTGGTGGCGGCGCTGCTTTCGGTGTCGCTGTCCACGGCCAGTGCGCATCACGGCGTGCTGCTGTTCGCCATGCTGCTGATCCTCCTGCTGCTGTGGATCGAGGCGCGCCGCTATCGCTTCTTCGATTTCTATCGGGCTCGCGTGCGCCAGTTCGAGCGTCACTATTTCGCGCAGATCTTCTCCCCGCAACCCGACTTTGCCTCTGATTGGCTGCTCATCGTCGGCGAAGGCCTGCGCGCGCCGAAGTTTCTGCTGTCGCAGCGCGCTGCGCTGGCGCGCCGCCTGCGGCGAAACTACATCTACCTGTTCCTGATCCTACTGCTGGCCTGGATGGTCAAGATATCGACCCCCAGTCTTCAGGCCGTGGGCCTCAGGACCGGGTTTGTCGGTTCGCTTCGCGAGGCCGTCGACAGCGCCGCCCTTGGCCCCATTCCCGGTGTGGCGATCGTGGTCGTTGTGGCGGCATTCTATGCCGGGCTGTTCGCCATCGTCTTTTTCGTGGCCGGCGACGACGGCGAACTTTCCTTCGGCGACGTCCATGTTTGACGTCGATGTCTGGCGACACGCGGCTGCAACGCAAATGATGGCCTGCGCGTTGTGATGGTCAGTCTGCCGAGGCGTTTTGAGGGAATTCATGACCTGTCGAATCGGCAACGACGTCACGCAGCATTGCGCCGGCCCTTTTGCTGGCCGTATTCGGTTTGGCGTCGGCAGGCACGACCTTCGCCGCGCAGCCGGCAGGCCACGCTTCGGGCATGGGTGGCTCGGCGGAGGGGGTGTTCGTCGCCGAGATCGTCTTGCTGCTTCTGGTCGGCCGGGGTGTCGGAGAGATCTTCCAGCGCCACGGTCAGCCGGCGGTCATGGGCCAGCTCATCGGCGGCATCCTGCTCGGGCCCTCATTGTTCGGCTGGCTGTGGCCCGACGCGCAGCACCTGATCTTCTCGACCGATCCGGCGCAGAAAAGCATGATCGACGCGGTCTCGCAGCTCGGCATTCTGCTGCTTCTGCTGTTGACCGGCATGGAGACAGACCTGCGCCTCGTGCGTCGGGTGGGCGCGGCCTGCTTTTCGATCTCGATCACCGGCGTCATCGTGCCCTTCGTCTGCGGTTTCGCACTGGCGCAGTTCCTGCCCGACACATTGCTGCCCAACCCGACGCAGCGCGTCGTCGCCGGGCTGTTCCTGGGCACGGCGCTATCGATCTCCTCAGTCAAGATCGTCGCCATGGTGGTGCGCGAAATGAACTTCATGCGCCGCAATCTCGGCCAGGTCATCATCTCATCGGCGATCATCGAGGATACGATCGGCTGGCTCATCATCGCCGTCACCTTCGGCATCGCCACCAACGGCAGCCTGCAGCTGCTGCCGCTGCTCACCACGGTCGCCGAGGTGGCGCTGTTCATGGTGTTCTCCTTCACCATAGGCCGCCGGCTGGTGTTCATGCTGATCCGCTGGAGCAACGACTCTTTCCGCAGCGAATACGCCGTCATCACCGTCATCCTCCTCATCATGGGCGTGATGGCGCTGATCACCAATCTGATCGGTGTGCACACCGTCCTCGGTGCCTTCGTCGCGGGCATCCTTGTTGGCGAATCGCCGATCCTGTCCGCCCACATCGAGGGCCAATTGCGCGGCGTCATCACAGCGCTGTTCATGCCAATCTTCTTCGGCATGGCCGGCCTGTCAGCCGACCTCACCGTGCTTGCCGACCCGACGCTGGCGCTGCTGACGCTGGCGCTGCTGGTCATTGCCAGTATCGGCAAGTTCGGCGGCGCCTTCCTCGGCGGCAGGATTGCCGGCATGTCGCTGAAGGAGGCAATCGCCGTCGGCAGCGCCATGAACGCACGCGGCTCGACCGAGGTTATCGTCGCCAGCATCGGCCTGTCGATGAACATCCTCTCCCACAACCTCTTCACCATGATCGTCACCATGGCCGCCCTCACCACGCTCGCCATGCCACCAATGTTGCGCTGGGCGCTCGGCCGCTTGCCTGTCGACGATGTCGAGAAGCAGCGCGTCGACCGCGAATTGCTCGACGAGCGCGGCTTCATCTCGAAGCTTGAGCGGTTGCTGCTGCTGGTCGACGACAGCCCGATCGGCAAGTTCACCGCCTACCTCGCCGGACTGGTTGGCGGCGGCAGCGGCATGCCGACCACTTTGCTCCATCTCAAGGATGGCAAGCTCGCCGGCCCGACCCGCGACAAGGGCCCGGAACAGTCAGTCAAGGAAGTGAAGAAGGGTGCGCGGAAGAGCGCAAAGGCCGTCAGCAAGGCCGAGGACACCTTGGTCGCGAAAGTCCATCTGACCACCCGCACTGAATCCGGGGCGACAGCCGCGACGATCGCCGAGGAGGCCCGCAAAGGCTACGGCCTGCTGCTGCTCGGCCTGGAAGACGCTTTCACGGTGAAGGGGTCGTTCACACCGGCGCTGAACGACATCACCGAAGGGTTCGACGGCCCGCTATGCCTGGTGCTGAAAGGCGCCGGATCCACCGGCAAGATGCCGGTATTGCGGACCGGAACCACCATACTGGTTCCCGTCAACGGCACCGAAGTGTCGCGCCGCGCCGCCGATCTGGCCCTGGCGCTGGCACGCCCGAGTCGGGCGCGCGTGAAGGTTCTCTACGTCTCGAAGGCGGCGCGGCAAGGCGGGAGGATCACGTCCGTCTCGCACCGGCGCGAAGAAGCCATGCTGAAGGATATTGCCGATCTGGCCGTTCGGTATGGCGTACAGGTCGACACCGCAATCCGCACCCGCGCCACCCCTGACAAGGCGATCGCCAGGGAGGTCGCCAAGGGGGCTGCCCTGGTGGTGATGGGTGTAACGCAAAGGCCGGGCGAAGAGCTGTTCTTCGGCGATACCGCGACGGCGGTGCTTGCCGCCGTCACCTGCCCGGTGGTGCTTCTGGCCAGCGAACGCATCCGCTCCGCGGAGGCCAGAAAGGAGGTTACCGAGGTTGGCGCTTGATCTACACTCCGCCGGAAGACGGCATTCGAGCCTAGAAGCCGAAGAAGTGCTTGCCGATCATGTAGCCCAGCGCCGCCACGACCAGCGGGAACAGTGCCGGTGCGGCCTTGCTGAACACGGAGATCCTGGCGTCCTTTGGCGGCATATAACGCGCGTTGCCGAGATTCTTGGTCATGGCTACTCCAGGCGGATCGCTTGATTAGCAAATGCTTATTAACAGCATGGCCGCATTAACGGTTTGCAAAGAAATTAGATCGAATAGCCGACCATTGGCCGGGGGGCGCAGGGTTGAACAAGCGCACGCCATGCGTGCGCAGTCGAACAGGCAGCGAGGCCTTTAAAAAAGAAATCCGGGAGCTATGTCGGACTGGCCGCCTCTCGTTCGTCCTTTGGCCATTGAACAAACAATCACGAAAGGATCTGGAATATGCCCGGCACCGTACGTCTGCACCGCGTTCTGACGACCAGCCCGCAGAAGGTCTATCGCGCCTTCACCGAGGCGGATGCGCTGGCGAAATGGCTTCCGCCGAACGGCTTCACCTGCACGGTCGATCACCTTGAGGCGAAGGTCGGCGGGACGTTCAAGATGGCCTTCCGCAACTTCACGACCGGCGGCAGCCATTCCTTCGGCGGCGAGTATCTCGAACTCGTTCCAGGAGAACGCCTGCGCTATACCGACCGATTCGACGACCCCAACCTGCCCGGCGAGATCCAGGTGACCGTAATCTTGAAAAAAGTGTCGGTCGGCACCGAGATCGACATCACCCAGGCCGGCATTCCGGATGCGATTCCGGTCGAGGCCTGCTATCTCGGCTGGCAGGAATCGCTCAGGAACCTGGCAAAGCTCGTCGAACCCGAGATCAATCAGTAGGCTGCGGCCGCCAGCTTTGGGTGTCGCACAAAAAGCGGCACGGAGAGCTTGACCAGAGACGGCGCATGTGGACCTTTTCCACCCAAAGGGAGGTTTGCATGCGACGTTTCCTGGCCGTGCTTTGCGCTGTAATCCTTGCCTCTTCGGCTGAGGCCAAAACGCTTTACTACGGCGGCAGGGCGGGCATGGAGGTCACAATCGTCAAGGCATCCGGCATCGGCTCTTCGCATGCCAGGATACTGACCGGGCACACAAGGCGGAATGCAATCGCCTTCTGCCGCGACTATGTTGGCAAGGTGACCGAGGACTGCATTGCCAAGGAGTTGCAAACGCCCTTGCACCTCGAGATCACCGCGAACTGCCGGACCGGCAAATTCACCACCCTCTATGGTGCGAACATGCGGTTCCAGGGCCGCAACCCCGATGCGGACGCGACGACGGACTATTTGATATCGGACACCGACGACAATGTGGTGCTGGATGGCTCGGGTGCCTCGGGATACGACTACACTCTGGACCAGTTCAAAGCCCTGTGCCCCAATCGCGTGCGCTAGGACCATTCGCGAGGCATTGCGGCGTTGCCTGGCCCGCTAAAGCCTGAAGATTGGAGTGTGGCAGGCACAGCCATTTGTCGATACTCGTCATCGCAGTTTGACGCCTCCGGGCGTGTCGTGAATGCAGCGGAGGCCAAAGAGCATGACCCTTACCAACCGGGACATCGTCGAATTGACCGCGTGGCGGCGCCAGTTGCACCAGCATCCGGAAATCTCGAACGAAGAGGAGAAGACGGCAAAAGAGGTCGTCGACTTCCTCGCCGATACCAGACCGGACAAGGTGCTGACCGGCTTGGGCGGCCACGGCGTCGCGGCCATATACGACAGCGGCAGAGCGGGGCCGACGGTGCTGTTCCGATCGGAGCTCGATGCCTTGCCGATCGAAGAACTTTCGGGCGTACCGCATTCGTCGCGCGTGCCTGGCAAGTCGCATATGTGCGGCCATGACGGGCATACCGCGATCCTTGCATCCCTCGGCCGCCAGCTCGGGCGCGAGAGGCCGGCAAGCGGCCGCGTCGTGCTGATGTTCCAGCCGGCGGAAGAAACCGGCAATGGCGCGGCCGGCATCGTCGCCGATCCGCGCTTCGGCGAGATCGCGCCGGATTTCGCCTTCTCGCTGCACAACTTGCCCGGCGTGCCGTTCGGCGAAGTGCGGCTCAAAACCGGCGTGGTCAACTGCGCCTCACGCGGCATGCGCATCGTGCTGGAGGGCAAGACCGCGCATTCGTCGATGCCGGAGACCGGCGTCTCGCCGATGCTGGCGATCAGCCAGCTGATGCCGGCCCTGCCCGCGCTCGGGCGCGGGACCTTCGCCGATGACGACTTCTCCATGATCACCGTTACTCATGCCGCGATGGGCGAAGCCGTGTTCGGCATCGCGCCTGGTCATGCCGAGGTGTGGGCGACACTGCGGACCCGCCGCGACGAGCGTATGGCTGACCTGTGCGCCGCCGCCGAGGCGCTGGTCGCGAAGATTGCCGCCGAGCATCGCCTCGCTGCCCGGTGGGACTATCACGAAATCTTCGTCGCCAGCGTCAACGCGCAGGATGCGGTGGAGCACCTGCAACGCGCGCTCGGCGAAGAGGGCGTCGCGCACAGCGAAGAAGCGCTGCCGATGCGCGCCTCGGAAGATTTCGGCCTGTTCGGCCACAGCGCGTCATCGGCGATGTTCTTCCTCGGCGCAGGCGAGC
Source organism: Mesorhizobium sp. M1050 (assembly GCF_040318715.1). NCBI lineage: Bacteria > Pseudomonadati > Pseudomonadota > Alphaproteobacteria > Hyphomicrobiales > Phyllobacteriaceae > Mesorhizobium > Mesorhizobium sp. M1050. The sequence continues at coordinate 56,280 of NZ_JAMYMV010000035.1, forward strand.
GGCACCCGGCATTGCACAATCCAGACTATGACTTTCCCGACGAGCTGATCCCGATCGGCTCAAGGATTTTCATGCGCGCGGCACGCAATGTTCTGGGCTGACTCGATGTTGGAACAGCCTGACGCAGATGGACATCCGCAGCTGGCGAACGCAGCGTGCGCTAATGCCGCTTGAAGTACTGGACCTCACGCTCGTGCTTCTCGGCGGCCTCGCGCGATTTGAACGTACCGAGATTTCTGCGCTTGTGGGTTTTTGGATCGACCTTCCGGGAATAGAGTCGGAACTCCCCGGACTTCAGCTTGCGGATCATGGCAACCTCCTGTGCCAATATTGAATTCGTCAGGGCCACGCCGGTTCCGTCGGTCCATGCGGGCTGCGGCAGTGGCGAGAAGCGGTTGGCGACCTATGTCACAAGAGCGCGGGTGGAACGCGAGGACGGAAATCAGCCTTTAGATCGAAAGGAACACGCAGTGCCAAAGACGCCGAAGAACACGATTTGCCTCTGGTTCGACAAGGACGCCGAGGCTGCGGCTCGTTTCTACGCGGAGACCTTTCCAGACACCAAGGTGGGGGCCATTCACCGTGCGCCGAGCGATTTTCCGTCCGGCAAGCAGGGCGATGTGCTGACGGTCGAATTCACCGTCGCCGGCATTCCCTGCATCGGACTGAACGGCGGCTCCGCGTTCAAGCAAAGCGGGGCCTTCTCGTTCCAGATCGCCACCGACGATCAGCAGGAAACCGACCGCTACTGGAATGCCATTGTCGGCAATGGCGGCCAGGAGAGTGCGTGCGGCTGGTGCAAGGACAAATGGGGCGTGTCCTGGCAAATCACGCCGCGCACACTGATCGAGGCGATGGCGGCCGGCGGCGACGAAGCCAAGCGCGCGTTCGATGCAATGATGGACATGAAGAAGATAGACGTCGCAGCGATCGACGCGGCCCGGCGCGGCTGAGGCTCTTTCACTGCCGAGTTTTATCTGACCTTGATGACGACCTTGCCCTTGGCACGTCCGCTTTCGACGTAAGCCAGAGCCTCGTTGGTCGCTTCGAAGGGAAATATCCGATCGACAGCCGGGCGGATCGCTCCGGATTCGATGAGGGATGCAATCTTGCTCAACTGATCACCCTGCGCCCACATGAAAAGGAACGAGAACTTCACGCCGCGGCGTTTGGCTTTGGTCCGGATATCTCGGCTCAACAGGCGCAGTATCAGCCTCAGCACGGGGTTCAGTCCCTTTTCCCGGGCGAATTCGGGATCCGGCGGACCGGAGATGGAGATCAATTTCCCACCCGGTTTCAGCACATTCAGCGATTTTTCAAGCGTCTTTGCGTCCTGGCTGTTCAAGACGACGTCGTATCCCGACAGAACTTTCTCGAAGTCGTCCTTCCTGTAGTCGACGACGATATCGGCGCCGAGGCCCTTGACCAGGTCGGCACTCGCCGCGCTCGCGGTGGTCGCAACCGTGGCGCCGAGGTGCTTTGCCAATTGGATGGCGAACGTTCCCACGCCGCCGGAACCGGCCTGAATGAAGACTTTCTGTCCCTTCCCTAGGTTTGCCCTTTCAATGAGCGCCTGCCAGGCGGTCAACCCGACCAGCGGGATCGAGGCCGCCTCTTCCATGCTGAGATTTTTGGGCTTCAGGGCCACGTCGGCTTCGTCCATGGCGATGAACTCGGCGAATGCACCGATCCGTCCATCGCGCGGCCGTGCATAGACATCGTCGCCAGGTTTGAACTTGCGGACTTTCGATCCCACGCGGACAATCCTACCGGCCACGTCATGGCCCAGGATAATGGGCCTGCGATAGGGCAGGATGAGCTTGAACTCGCCGGTTCTGATCTTGGAATCGAGGAGGTTCACGGCCGCGGCGTGGACCTCGACCAGGACGTCATTGTCCCCAAGCACCGGCTCCGGCATCTCGGCCAGCCGCAGAATGCCCTTCTTGTTATATTTATCGACGACGAATGCCTTCATGACAGTGACTTCCTGAAAATGTTTGTTGATGTTCCGCGACGAAAAAACCGCCCTGAGAAAGACGTCAGGCATCGAGGAAGGCCAAGGCCTTCAAGACGAAATCGGCGTGGTACTGGAAGACCCCGCCATGTCCGGCATCGGGATAGATCACCAGTTGCGCTCCAGGGATACGCCGGGCGAGATCGTGCGTGTTGCCGGTTGGCACCATCCTGTCGTGATCTCCGTTCGCAACCAAAGCAGGAATTCGGATGGCGCTCAGGTCCTGCGGCGCCTGCAGTCCGTAAGCCTTGATCGCCTTGAGCTGGGCGCGGAACGCGCTCAGCGATACCGGCTTGTCGCGATCGGCGTGGCGCTCCGTCAACCGCCGCAGGAAAGCTTTGGCGGCGCGGCGCCCATTCGCTGTCCTTGTGAAGAAGAGATAGTATTTCGGATCTCGAAGAGTAAGCGCCCCCTTGATCATGTCGACGATCGTCAACGGCGTCACCTTGTCGATGCCTTCGCCACCGGCCGGCCCGGTGCCGGCCAGGATGAGCTTGCGCACAAGCCTGGGCTCGCTCAGCACGATCTCCTGCGCGACGAAGCCGCCGAGCGAAAAGCCGAAGAGATCTACTTCTTCGAGCCCCAGCGCCCGGATAAAGGCGACCGCATCCCGTGCCATCTCGGCAACGCTTGACGGCGTTTTGCCGCCCGAAGCACCGATGCCCCTGTTGTCGAAGGCAATCACCCACCGGGTCGCGGCGAGGCCATCGACGATGCGTGGATCGAAGTTGTCCAGTTGAGCAGCGAGATGGTTGAGCAGGATCACCGGGACGCCGGTCCTGGGGCCGAGCTCCCGGTAGACGAACGCCGTGCCGCCGACATCCACCGAACGCGTCGGCGTGTCCTGGAACGACGCCGGTGAGCGGGGCGACTGATTGAACCTATGCGTCGTGCTTGGCACCTCCGTCTTGTGGGGATTGGCCAATTGTGTCGTCGTTGCTAGGCGCATGTTGCGTGAGATCCTCTATCTGACTGTTCTTCAGACCGGCAGGCGGAACTGCTTGCGCAGGCTCTTGTCGAATATCCCCGCGGGGGCAAAGCGGCGCAGAAGGCTGACCTGGCGCGCTGCTTTGCCGGCGGTATAGCGCCGTCGCGGATTGGCATCGGTCGCCGCCTTGACGACCACCTGGGCCACCACTTCCGGTCGATCGGCTACAGGCATCACATCGCGAAGGAGCGCTTCGAGTCCGGCTCGTGCCCGATCGTATTCTTTCAACAGGGAATCCGGCTCGATCCCGTTCTGGTCGAAGACGGTACGGACGAACGCCGGCTCGATGACCGAGACGCGGATATTGAAGGCACGAACCTCGTGATCGAGCGATTCCGAATAGCCCTCGAGCGCGTGCTTGACCGCCGAATAATACGCTGAATACGGCGCCGGCACGAATCCCAATACCGAGCCGATATTGACGATGCGTCCTTCGCCGCGCCGCCGCATCGACGGCAACACCGCATTGGTCACGCGGATGACACCGAACAGATTGACGTCGAACAGAGCCTGCACTTGTGCCACTGAGGATTCCTCGGCGCCTCCAAGCAGACCGACGCCGGCATTGTTGACCAAGAGGTCGATCCGGCCGGTCTGCGCGAGCACCGTTGAGACAAGTGCGGTGACGGCCTCGCCATCGGTCACATCACAAATCAGCATGGTCACCCCGTCCGGGCCGTTGGCCTTGCGGCGGCTCGTTCCGAAAACAGTGAACCCTGCCCGCACTAGCGCCTCGGCGCTGGCGCGGCCGATGCCCGAGGAGGCTCCGGTAACGATCGCGGTTTTTCCCGAATTCATAGTCATTTCGTGCTCCAAGCTGATGGGGGCTAGCTTTTATGCGCCCGTTGAATTATACTCATAATATCAGATTATGCTCATAATGCAATAGCAGAAAGGAATGGCAGCCATGCGTTACGAAAAGGGCCGGAAAGACGCGTCACGCAGCCGGATCATGGAGGTCGCCGCCGACCGCTTTCGCGGCGACGGCATAGCCGCGTCCGGACTTGCGACCATCATGAGCGACGCCGGCCTGACGAACGGCGCGTTTTATCCCCACTTCCAATCCAAGGCGGAGCTTGTGCGCGAAAGCGTGGCGGCAGCCATGGAGCTTCAGGCGCAGCAGATGGCGGAAGCATTGGCCGCGGGTGGCCCGGAGATGGCCATTGAGGCGTATCTCTCGGCCGAGCATCGAGACAATCCGGGAAAGGGCTGCGCGTCAGCCGCGCTGCTGCCGGAGCTGGCGCGTCAGCCACCTGAAACGCGCGACGCCTATACCGACCATTTGCTGGCTTTGGTGCGCCAATTGGGTGAGGCACTTCCGCGGGCCAAGGACCCGGAAGGCGTGGCGCTTGCTGTCTTTGCGACGGTCATCGGTGCGCTTCAAATGGCCCGCGCTGTCAAAGGAACCGAATTGTCCGATCGCATCCTCGCGGCAGGGAAAGACGCGGCGCGGACGCTGGTCCAGCCTCGCATGGGCACGTAAAGGACATCCTCAAACGGATTGGCGCAACACGCAAAGCTCCGCACAGGCTCAACCTTGTGCGATCTGCCGAAGTCGCGCGACAAGCCGACGGCGATCCTAGAGGTCGAGAGCGACCGTCATGCCGCGAACTTCGGCCATTTCCAGCAACAGGTCCTGCAGTCTTTCGTCCAGCCCGGCACCGGTCAGCGTCAGAAGCTCCCTGATGCTCTCTTTCATCGATATGACGGCGGCACCTGTCTTCTCGGCGAGCAGCCGTCCGACGGCCGCTCGGATCAGGTCGTCCTGACCAAGCATTGTTTCACCTCCCAACGCTCTACAACCTCCCCCACCGGCAGTTCCGTGAATGTGTCGAAATCGAGAATGGGCCTGTCGGCTCTTCCAGGATTTCGAAACGCTCCATCCCAAATCTCCCCTGCACAAAAGCAGCTACTACCGCCGATACTCCTAAAAGGTTTCCTCCGCGATATCTTTTTCACGCTTTGGTTGTAGCGAATGCCGCCAAGCCAGGCATGGCGTAGGGCTGCACGGTCAAAAAATCCCTGAGCGCCGTTCTAAAACTTGACGCGTCTCAACTTAGTGGAAGACATGCGGAAACGCCGGGCATTGATAGGAGCATGCCGTAGCGGTCGGCGAAGCCACTGACCGACCTTGCAGTCGCGACCTGGCGCGGATGACCGATATCGAGCGATAGAGGAAAGCGGCCAGCGTCGAGGCCTAGCCTACTGCCTACTGCCTACTGCCTACTGCCTACTGCCTACTGCCTTACTTCCCGCAGTGATGATCGTTGATTTTGTTCAACGCATTCGCATCTGGTCCGACGCGATGGTAGGAACAGGCGCCGGCCGCCGTCGTGAACAGCTGCTGATCATAGTAACGCGGGCCGCCAAACAGGATGTCGATGAGATCGCCTTCGGCGGGAACGTAGCGTTCGGAGTGGGCTCGGCGGTCGTAATGCCGGTCGCCAGCGAAGGCCGGGGCACAGAGGCTTGAGCCCGTTGCCACAGCGAGAGCTAGGATCGCAACGCATTTCGTGGTCATCGGCAGCACCCTCCTGGCCATTTCGGAATCGCACTATACACCCAACATGGCCAGCCGGACAAAAGTTCCAACGAAGATCGCGATAGGCTCTTGCCGAAGTCTGCTGCCTCGCTCATCCATGGCCCGTGGAAATTTGGGACCAGCGATGACCGATGCCAGCCTTCATCTCGTCGAAGCGACGATCGGCCAATTGCGCCGCGCGCTCGACGACGGCACTGTCACCAGCATCGAACTGGTCGGTGCGTATCTCAGGCGCATCGCGCATTTCGACCGCCACGGCATAACCCTCAACGCCGTTCCGGTGCTCAATCCGGCGATGTTCGAGGAGGCGGCCGCCTCCGACCAGCGGCGCCGCAACGGCGCCATGCTCGGGCCGCTCGACGGCATCCCCTACACTGCCAAAGACAGCTACAAGGTATCCGGCCTGACGGTGGCTGCTGGCTCGCCAGCCTTCGAGCATCTCATTGCCAATGAGGATGCCTTCACCATCGCCCGGCTGCGCGCCGGCGGCGCCGTGCTGATCGGCCTGACCAACATGCCGCCGATGGCCAATGGCGGCATGCAACGCGGCGTCTACGGCCGCGCCGAAAGCCCTTACAATGCCGACTATCTGACTGCGGCCTTCGCGTCGGGCTCATCCAACGGCTCCGGCACGGCGACGGCAGCCAGCTTCTGCGCCTTCGGGCTTGGCGAAGAGACCTGGTCGTCGGGCCGCGCGCCGGCGACCAACAACGCGCTGGTCGCCTACACGCCATCGCGCGGCATCATTTCGGTGCGCGGCAACTGGCCGCTGGTGCCAACCATGGATGTCGTGGTGCCGCACACGCGCAGCGTGCCCGACATGCTCGAACTGCTCGACGTGATCGTCGCCGACGATCCCGAGACGAGAGGCGATTTCTGGCGTGCGCAGCCTTGGGTCGTCTTGCCGAAAAGCTCCGACGTGCGGCCGCCACGCTATACCGACCTCGCACAGGCGGGATCGTTGAAAGGCATGCGCCTCGGCGTGCCCAAAATGTATATCGGCCGCGACAGCGACGCCGATGCGCCGATCGAAACCCGGGCCTCGGTGCTTGCCCTGTGGGAGCAGGCCGCCGCCGATCTCAGGCGGCTTGGCGCCGAGGTGATCGAGGTCGATTTTCCCGTCGTCTCCAACTACGAGCGCGACCGCCCCGGCGCGCGCACCATGGTCGAGCGCGGGCTGGTGCCGCAAGATTTCGCCGAGCGCGAACTCTGGGATCTCTGCATCTGGGGCTGGGACGACTTTTTGCGCGCCAACGCCGATCCCGCCCTGCCCGATCTCGTTTCGGTCGATGGCCCCAAAATCTTCCCGCACCCGCCGGGCACACTGCCCGACCGCTACGAAGGCGGCTTTGACCTGGCCGAGTATGTCGAGCGGGCGCGAGCCGGCGTCACGCCTTTCGCGGACATTCCAACGCTCGAAGAGGGCCTGAAGGGGCTGGAGACGACGAGACGGATCGATTTCGAGGACTGGCTGGATGCACTGGGCATCGACGCGGTGGTGCTGCCCGCCGCCGCCGATGTCGGCCCGTCCGACGCCGACGTCAACGATGCATCCGCCGCCATTGCCTGGCGCAACGGCACCTGGGTCGCCAACGGCAATCTGGTCTGGCGCCATTTCGGCATCCCGACGGTCACCGTGCCGATGGGAACCATGGCCGATATCGAAATGCCGGTCGGCCTGACCTTCGCCGGCAAGGCTTACGAGGACGAAAGGCTGCTGCGCATGGCCGGCGATTTCGAACACTCCACGCAGCGCCGGACCCGCCCGCCGCGCACGCCCGAGCTGCCCGACGAAGCCTTTTCGAGCCGCCCTGCCCGAGCCGGCGACGGCAAGGCGTCGCCGTTTGCCATAAAACTCGCCGCCGAGACGCGGCCTTCCGGCGAGCAGCACGAGATCCTCATCACGCTCGACCTGCCCAACGAAGCCGCCGAGGCGGCCAGCGTCAAAGTGCACGTCAGCGGCGAGGCGGTCGCACTGCAGCGCAGCGGCGCGCGCTTCAGCGGGCGTGCGCTCGTCCCGGCCGCCGAGCATCAGCGGTCCCACAGCGTCTGGCGCGGCTCGTATGGGTCGATCGTAACGGCGGTAGTGCGCCTGGAGGATGGACGGACGGCTGGTGCTTATGCTGTCGCCGGTGGCATCGGGTGAGCGGAGCGGGAAGAACCCAGCACCGCCGTCGAGTTCCTTGGCGCCCCCCTCTGTCCTGCCGGACATCTCCCCCGCAAGGGCAGGGGAATCGCATATGAGTAAGAGTAAGTCTTGCGTTGAGTGGAAAGGTTGATTCTTTAGGGGCCTTCTCTTTGAAGAGGAGACCCAATGCCGTTTCTGCTTTCGATTTTGCGTGAAATTCGGGATCCGCGTGACATCAACGCGCGTCATGATCTGGCGGAGCTTCTGTTCTTGGCTCTGCTTGCGACCCTGTGTGGGGCCAAGAGCTGTGTTGACATTG